>NZ_JANSJB010000070.1:0-6264 GCF_047462355.1 Synechococcus sp. H55.9
CGTTAAAGGCTGTGCAGGGACTTGAACCATCGACGGAGCCCTCTGTTTTAATTTTTGGCTGTTGCCAACTTCGGCAAGACTTTGGAGCTGGTCAACACCTGGTCGATGAGGCCGTAGGCTTTGGCCTCTTCCGGAGTCATGAAAAACAGCCGCTCCGTGTCCTTCTTGATGCGCTCCAGAGGTTGGCCCGTGCTGCGAGACAATTCCTCCAGCATCATGTTGCGCAGGGTCAAGATCTCGCGGGTGCGAATTTCAATATCGCTGGCCTGTCCGCGAGTGCCACCGTAGGGCTGATGCAGCACGATCGTGGCATTGGGCAAGCTGGCCCGGAACCCTTTGGCGCCCGCCGCCAACAACATGGCTGCCATACCGATGGCATTGCCAATGCAGATGGTATGCACCGGCGGCTTGATGTAGTTCATCGTATCCAAAATGGCAAACGCTGCCGTGTCGTAGCTGTAGGTGCCCGTCGAGTTGATGTACATCTTGATCGGCTTTTCCCGATCCTCGTACTGCAAATACAGCAGTTGTTCCACAATCAGCTTGGTGACGTTGGCATTCGACTCCTCTGCTAGGGGCAGGCCCAGGTAGACAATGCGCTCCTGCAACAGCAGCGAGGCCAAATCGGGAGGCGGAGTCCGAACCGGAGCGCCGCCATAGTAGTAGTAGGTCGATTGCACCATGCCAAAGTTCTCCTACGGCCAATCCCTTGACTCTAAAGACAACTGCCTAGAACAGCAACACAGACGAAGGATAAGAGCAAGGGATCCGAGAACAGCAGCGGATCCCTTGTCTTCCTAGCAACCAGAACCTGAAGGGGAGACACAGATGCCCCGCCGCAGCTTTACTCCGCTCCCTGCGGCAAGAGAACCCGCTCCGGCTGCGTGACCAGCACCTTGGGCTTGCGCTCCTCGTCCACATCGATGAGGACTTCCGAGCCCTCTTTGACGTGGCCGGTCAAGATCTCTTCCGCCAAGATGTCTTCCAACAGGCGCTGAATAGCACGGCGCAGCGGACGCGCCCCATAGCTGGGGTTGTAGCCCTCCTCCACCACCAAGTCTTTGAAGCGATCGCTGACCGTGAGGCGGATTTTCTTCTCCGTCATGCGGTCGAACACTTCCTTGAGCAGGATGTCGGCAATCTGCTTCACCTCGTCCTTGGTCAGTTGCCGGAAGACAATGATCTCGTCCACCCGATTGAGGAACTCAGGCCGGAAGTACTGCTTCAGCTCTTCGTTTACCAGGTTGCGGATGCGGTTGTAGTTTGCATCTTCGTCGTTGGTGTTGAACTCGAAGCCGAGGCTGCCGCCGCCCTTCTCGATCACCTTCGAGCCGATGTTAGAGGTCATCACGATCAGGGTGTTCTTGAAGTCCACCGTGCGGCCCTTGGCGTCGGTCAGGCGGCCATCTTCCAGAATCTGCAGCAGCAGGTTGAACACATCCGGGTGGGCCTTCTCGATCTCGTCGAAGAGCACCACCGTGTAGGGACGGCGCCGCACCGCTTCCGTGAGCTGGCCCCCCTCGTTGTAGCCGACATATCCGGGCGGGGATCCGATCAGCTTGCTGACCGTGTGCCGCTCCATGTACTCCGACATGTCGAGGCGGATCATGGCCGACTCGGAGCCGAAGAAGTAGGCCGCCAGGGCCTTGGTCAGCTCGGTTTTGCCCACCCCCGTCGGGCCGGAGAAGATGAAGCTGGCGATGGGGCGGTTGGGGTTTTTCAGCCCCACGCGAGCGCGACGAATGGCACGGGAAATGGCCCGCACCGCCTCATCTTGGCCGATGATGCGCTGGTGCAGGGTTTCCTCCATGTGCAGCAGCTTCTCCGACTCGCTCTCGGTCAGCTTGGCCACCGGCACCCCTGTCCAGGCGCTCACCACCTGGGCGATGTCCTCTTCGGTGACCTCCGGCATCTCCTCGCGGCTGCTTTCCTCAGCCTTCTTGGCAGCAGCAATGGCGCGGATCTGCTGCTTGATCTCCATCTCCCGATCCCGCAGCTCACCGGCCCTGTCGAAGTCTTGGGCCCGCACCGCGGCATCCTTCTCCTTGAGCACCCGCCGCAGCTCCTGATCCAGCTCCCGCGCCGCCGGCGGCAGTTGCGAGTTGATCAGGCGCACCCGTGAAGCCGCCTCGTCGATGAGGTCGATGGCCTTGTCCGGCAGGAAGCGGTCGGAGATGTACTGGTCGGCCAGCTTGGCCGCCGCATCCAAAGCCGCATCGGAGATCTTCAGCTTGTGGTGTTGCTCGTAGCGCTCCCGCAGACCAAACAGGATCTCGATCGTCTCTGAAACGCTCGGCTCGCCCACCATAATCGGCTGGAAGCGACGCTCCAGAGCGGCATCTCGCTCGATGTGCTTGCGGTACTCATCCAGCGTGGTGGCGCCGATGCACTGCAGTTCGCCGCGGGCCAGGGCGGGCTTGAGAATGTTGGCAGCATCGATGGCCCCTTCGGCAGCCCCGGCCCCGATGAGGGTATGCACCTCGTCGATGACTAGGATGATGTTGCCGGCGTTGCGGATCTCATCCATGATTTTCTTGAGGCGCTCCTCAAACTCGCCGCGGTACTTGGTGCCGGCCACCAACAGGCCGATATCCAAGCTGATCACTCGCTTGTCGGCCAAGATATCGGGCACATCCCCCTGCACAATGCGCTGGGCCAGACCTTCGGCAATGGCGGTCTTGCCGACGCCCGGCTCGCCGATGAGGACGGGGTTGTTCTTGGTGCGGCGGCCCAAGATCTGGATCACCCGCTCGATTTCCCGCGTCCGACCCACCACCGGATCCAGCTTGCCCTCTTGGGCCAATTGGGTGAGGTTGGAGCCGAATTCGTCCAGGGTTGGCGTTTTGGTGCGGCTGGAAGACCCACCCCCTGCCGTCACTTCGGCGGTCTCGCCCAACATGCGGATCACCTGGGTGCGCACCTTGGACAGATCCACCCCCAGGTTTTCCAGAACGCGGGCGGCTACCCCTTCCCCTTCGCGGATCAGGCCCAGGAGCAGGTGCTCAGTGCCGATGTAGTTGTGGCCGAGCTGGCGAGCTTCCTCTAAGGAGAGCTCCAGCACTCGCTTGGCGCGGGGAGTGAAAGGGATCTCGACAGCCACAAAGCCGGATCCCCGGCCAATAATTTTCTCGACTTCAATGCGGGCGTCCTTCAAGTTCACTCCCATGGACTTGAGAACTTTGGCGGCGACCCCAGTGCCCTCGCCGATTAACCCCAACAAGATTTGCTCGGTGCCAACGAAATTGTGACCTAACCGTCTGGCCTCCTCCTGGGCCAGCATGATCACCTTGATGGCTTTTTCTGTAAAGCGTTCAAACATGATCCTCGGGCTCCCTACGCCTGCATCAAGGCGGACTTGATAGGCCTAATCCTAACACAGGATTCAGGCCAACTAAGGTAGGGTAAATACCCCAGACGAAAAATCATCTGGGATCGTGACGCGCCTGGAGAGATTTGAACTCCCGACACCGTGGTCCGTAGCCACGTGCTCTAGTCCACTGAGCTACAGGCGCAAGCTATCTACCTACAGGAAAAGCAAAACAGCCACGGTTGAAGACCTGTCTCTCCTCTTCAGAGATGGACGCCTATCAGTGTGGCTTAGGTATTCTAGCACAAGAGCGTTTTTGGGAAAGTCCAAGGGGGGTGTAGATATCCGCCAAGGTTCAACAATGCCCTGGCCAGGAGCGCAGAACTTCTCCCCCCACCTCGAGGCCGGCTTGGGAGCTGCTGGCCGTGAGCACCTGGATCCAGACTTGGCCGTTGCGCCGCCACAGGCGGGTTTGTAGATGCCCGGCCAAGGTGTCGCGGCAGTTGCGCCGCATCCCTTGCGGGCCAGGGGTGAAGACGGTTTGCCCAGGCTGCTGTGTATGACCTTCTACTTGGATGCACCAGTGGGATCCCTCACCGCGCACCTGCCAGGATCCCCAGGGATCTACCTGCCAGCTTAGCCGCGCTTGGCCGGGCCGCCATTCCAAAAAAGGCTGGGATCCCCACCCATGCAAGCTGATTAAGGCGACTTCTTCGGGGCGGGTGAGCACCTGTCGCTCGGCTCCGGCGCAGGTGAGGCTGAGGCCGGGATGGTCGGGAAAGGCGTTGCACTGGATCCAAAACCAGCGACGAGGGAAGCTCTGCCCCCAGTTTTTTTCGGCGTAGGCGGGGGCCTGCTCGAATGCGTAGCGCCTGCCCCGCCACTCCACCCAGCCGCTGGCCAGGCCGTGGCTCATCAGGATCTGCCAGCCCGGCTCAAAGATGGGCAGATAAGACCAGGCTCCCATGGTGGCCCGCGGCGGGATCCCATAGGCGCAGCAGGGTTGGATGCGATAGAGCCAGCGAACCGGCTCGGCCCGGGTGGGATCTGGCAGGATCCCTTGGTTGAGGTGGGCGCTGTATTGGTAGCCGCTGGCGGTGCGCTGGAAAAAGGTGAGGGGCTCCTGCAGCCCTCGCCAGCTCTCGCCTGGCCCGCCGGAGTGCCCCAAGGCCAGATGCCGCCAACTGGCCCAGAAGCGCTGCGGGTTGGGGAAGGTGCGCCACTGCAGCTCCTCGTCCGGCCCCAACACCTGTGCCATGCCTCCTCGCCTGGGATCGATGGCGTACATGAAGGCAAAGCTGAGGGGCGGATCCCCGGGCAAGGTGACACGGCTGTACCAACCTTCAAAAAACGGCTCGGCACAACCGTCCCAGTGATAGCCGGCATGGGGCAGGGATCCCCCATCCGTTGAGCCGTTTTGCTTAAAGCCCTCTGCCACCGGAGAGCAACTCCTTCGAGAATCGCCAAAAGATAGGGAAAAACCTATAGATACCAAAAGAATAATTGTATTGTTTCTATGCCTGTCTGCTTTTAGGATATCAACCAAGCTGAGATTTAAGGATTTCTTTACGAGGGGAATCCGTCGGTCTAGCGGCTTGAACTGGAAAGGTTTTGCTTGGCGCTCACATATTCTGTCAAAGATGAGGTGATCATGACATCACGTCGCAGCTTTTTATTGTCCGCGGGTGCAGCCACAGTGGGTGGGCTTGTGAGTGGCAGCCTAGCACGGGCCAGTACGGGCTACTGGGTTGCTCAAGCCAGCGGCCCGGAAACCCCCAACCTCAGGCTGGGTTTTATTCCGATTGTGGAATCTGCCCCTCTGATCATCGCCAAGGAGAAGGGCTTTTTCGCCAAGCACGGCATGACCGGCGTAGAGGTGTTGAAGCAGGCCAGTTGGCCGGCAGCCCGCGACAACGTGGTGATCGGCTCGGCGGGTGGGGGCATTGACGGCGGCCAGTGGCAGATGCCGATGCCCCATATGATCCACATCGGTGCCATCACCAACAACCAGCCGGTGCGCATGGCGGTTCTGTGCCAGTTGATCACCCAAGGCAACGGGATTGCCATTGCCGGAATGCATGCGGGCAAGGGCTTGGGGCTGGATGTTTCCGGAGCCGCAGACTACATCAAAAATTTCAGCGCCAGCAACGGACGCAAATTCAAGGCCGCCCATACCTTCCCCAACGTCAATCAAGATTTTTGGATCCGCTACTGGCTGGCTGCTGGGGGGATAGATCCGGATCAAGACATCGACCTGTTGGCGGTACCCTCTGCCGAGACGGTGCAGGGGATGCGCAATGGCACCATGGATGCTTTTAGCACCGGGGATCCCTGGCCCTACCGGATTGTGGCCGATAAAATCGGCTTCATGGCGGCTCTCACCCAGCAGATTTGGCCTTTTCACCCTGAAGAATACTTGGCCATTCGCGCCGACTGGGTGGAGAAAAACCCCAAGGCCACGCAGGCCACTTTGATGGCGGTCATGGAAGCGCAGCAATGGTGCGACGATCCGGCCAACCGTGAAGAGCTGGTGCGCATCCTTTCGGGGCGTGCTTATCTAAATGTGCCGGTCGAGGTTCTCACGCCTCCTTTTCAGGGCAAGTACGAATTGGGAGACGGCAAGCCGGCTGTTCAAGATTTCAGCGCCGGGCCCCTGTACTGGGAAGATGGGCGGGGCAGCGTCTCCTATCCCTACAAGAGCCATGACCTGTGGTTCTTGACGGAATCGCTGCGTTGGGGCTTCCACGCTCGCTTCCTCAAGGATCTGGATACTGCCCGCCGTCTGGTGGATGAGGTCAACCGCGAAGATCTCTGGCGCGAGGCCGCCCAGGCTTTGGGGGTGAAGAACATTCCCAGCAACACTTCGCGAGGAACGGAGCGTTTCTTCGATGGGGTGGTGTTTGACCCTCAAGATCCCCAGGCCTACTTGAACAGCCTGAAAATCAAGAGGGCCTAGT
>NZ_JANSJB010000070.1:6364-10571 GCF_047462355.1 Synechococcus sp. H55.9
GAGGATCGGCTATGTTAGCTCTACTTCACGTTCCGCGGGAATACTCCAGGGATCCCTGCTTCGAGAGACCGGCTCAGCCCCACTGGGACAAGCTCATCCTCTCGATAGCGATGGGGGCGCTGATTTTACTGATTGTTGTGAGAGTTTTGTCGAGCTTGCAGTCCTTGTGTTTGCCCGTCCAAGGAAAAGGCAAGTCTGATCCAAGTTCGTGCTCTGTTGCCAGCACTCTGTAGAACCCCTCGGTCGAGATGTTCTGGGGGCGCAGCAACGGAGAACTGTGTAAAACCCTATCCTCTCTAGGAGCCATGACGACGACACTTTCTTCTCCGGCAAAGTCTTCGACGGCCAAGTTTGACTTTGCCAAGTATCGGGATCAGATCCTCCCTCCCGTGGTTGGCATTGCGGGATTTTTGTTGATCTGGCAACTTTTGTCCAGCGCCAACCTGATCCGGCTGCCGGGGCCATGGGATATTTGGATGGATGAGCGCAGCCGTTATCTAATCCTGCATCCTCTGTATCGCAACAGCGACCTCGACCAAGGGCTGCTGTGGCAAACCTTGGCCAGCCTGCAAAGGGTTGCCATCGGCTACTGCAGCGCTGCCTTGGTGGGCATTGCCCTGGGGATCTTGGTGGGCAGCAGCGTGTGGATCAACCGCGCTTTGGATCCCCTCTTCCAATTTTTGCGCATGGTGGCTCCCTTGGCCTGGGTGCCCATCTCCTTGGCGGCTTTGCAGCGCAATGAGCCGGCTGCCCTGTTTGTTATTTTCATCACCTCGATCTGGCCCATTTTGATCAACACGGCGGTGGGGGTGAGGCAGATCCCGGAAGACTACATCAACGTTTCTAGAGTGCTGAGGCTTTCCAAGATAGACTTCTTTTTTAAGGTGCTGTTGCCCTCTGCTTTGCCCTACATGTTCACAGGTTTGCGGGTTGGCATCGGCCTCTCCTGGCTGGCGATTATTGCTGCAGAAATTGTCATGTCTGGCGTGCCAGGGATCGGCTTTTTTATCTGGGATGCCTACCAGCAGAATTATGTAACTGAGATCATCGTTGCTGTCATCTACATTGGGGCGGTGGGCTTGCTTTTGGATCGGCTGGTGGCTGCCCTGCAAAACAAAATAGCCAATCGCTAGCCCCGTTTGCAGATCTTTTCACTGCATGTCCATCCAATTGAGTTGGGATCCCTCTTCCATTGTCTTTGAGTGTTTGCTCCAATCCGCTCTTCAAAAAGAGTAGAATTGAGGTCTGGGATCCGAGTTGCCGAGCAAATTGAGAGTATCTACAGGTGGGGAGGTCTTCTGTGTCTGTACTGGTCAGTGTAGAGCAAGTGGAAAAAGCGTTTGGTCTGCCTGGGGGCCAAGAATATCTTGCTCTCCAAGGGATCGATCTCCAAATTCACCGCGGGGAGTTTGTCTCCTTAATCGGCCACTCCGGCTGCGGCAAGTCCACCCTGTTGAACATGGTGGCGGGGTTGTCTTTACCTACCGGAGGGATCGTGGCTTTGGATGGACACACCATCACCGTTCCCGGCCCCGATCGCATGGTGGTGTTTCAGAATTACTCCCTTTTGCCTTGGCTAACGGTTCGGCAAAACATTGCCCTGGCCGTAGACGCTGTGCTGAAAAACTACTCCCCAGCAGAGCGTCAGCAGATTGTCGAAGAACATATCGATCTGGTTGGTTTGCGGCAGGCGGCGGATAAGTTCCCAGCGCAACTCTCAGGGGGCATGAAGCAGCGGGTAGCCATCGCTCGCGCTTTGGCGGTAAGGCCCAAGGTGTTGTTGTTGGACGAGCCCTTTGGCGCTTTGGATGCCCTTACACGGGGGAATCTGCAGGAGCAGTTGATGCGCATCTGCGAAGAACATCACGTGACTACCCTCATGGTTACCCACGATGTGGATGAAGCCGTCCTGCTCTCGGATCGGGTGGTGATGCTGACCAACGGGCCGGGATCCCGAATTGGCAATATTTTAACCATCGATATTCCCCGCCCCCGCCGCCGGTTGGAGGTGGTCAATCACCCCAGCTACTACAGCTATCGCAGCGAGATCATCTACTTTTTGAACCAGCAAAAACGGATCAAGCAGTGGCGGGCCCGCCGCAGCACCGTGGTGGCCAGGCACGGTTTGGAAAAGATCAACTTGGAGATTGGCTTTGTGCCCCTGACCGCCTGCGCCCCGCTGGCGGTGGCCAAAGAAAAGGGGTTTTTTGCCAAACACGGCCTGGAAGAAGTCAATCTGGTGCGGGAAACCAGTTGGCGAGGGATCCAAGACGGCATCCAGGGAGGTTACTTGGATGCGGCCCAAATGCCCGCCGGCATGCCGGTGTGGATGTCTCTGGGCGGCGGGGACAATCCGCCTCAGCCGGTGGTGACTGCCCTTACCTTGACCCGCAACGGCAATGCCATTACCCTGCACAGGCGCTTCTACGAGCAAGGGATCCACACGCTGAGCCAGTTGAGGGCTTACATCTTAGATAGCCCCAGCCGTCGGCTGACCTTTGGGGTGGTGCATCCCAGCTCCATGCACAACTTGCTGCTGCGCTATTGGCTGGCAGCCGGCGGGATCCACCCGGATCACGATGTTGTGCTGAAAACCCTGCCCCCGGCCCAGATGGTGGCCAACCTAACAGCCGGCAACATCGACGGCTACTGTGTAGGAGAGCCTTGGAACTTGCGGGCCGCTCTGGAGGGCAGCGGCTTTACGGTGGCTACAGATTTGGAGATTTGGCTGGGCCACCCCGGCAAAGTGTTGGGGGTGCGCGAAGAGTGGGCCAGGGCCTATCCCAACACCCACATTGCCCTGGTGAAAGCGTTGCTGGAAGCCTGTCGCTACTGTGAAGATCCGGCCCACCACGACGAGATTCGCGAGCTGCTCAGCCGCCGCGCCTACCTGAGCACTGATCCTTCCTACATTCACCTGGGGGATCCCCAGCGCCTGCTCTGTGACCTAGACATGCCAATGCGGGAATATGCCCACCACCGCTTCTTTCTGGGTGCCGGCAACCGTCCCAGTCGCACCGAGCATCTGTGGATGATGACGCAAATGGCCCGCTGGGGGGATCTGCCCTTCCCGCGCAACTGGGTAGAGATCGTGGAGCGGGTGTGTCAGGTGGGAGTCTTCAGTACGGCGGCCCGCGAGCTGGGGCTGGATGTGTCTTACCAACGCCAGCCCATTCAATTGTTCGACGGGATCCCTTTTAATGGTGAGGATCCCTTGGCTTACCTCAACAGTCTGGCAATTAAGCACGACATCTACGTGGCCGAGGTTGCTTGGGATCGTCGTCCCGTGTTGCTCTAGAGATCTCCTTGGCAAAAGCACGTTCCCAGTTGTGAGAAAACGATGAATTGGAGCACCCCACGATGACTGCCCTCTTGACAACCTCTACCCCAGTAGCCACAGCCGCAGAGCCCTACTTAACCCTTGAGAATGTCAGCAAGACTTACCCAACTCCTAAGGGGGAGTATCCCGTATTGCGCGATATCAACCTCAGCGTCTGTGAAGGAGAATTTGTTTGCATCGTTGGGCATTCTGGCTGTGGCAAAACCACCCTGCTGAATATGGTTTCTGGCTTTACCCAGCCCACCGGCGGCTCGGTAAAGCTCAAAGGCCAGCCAATTACAGCTCCTGGGCCAGATCGCATGGTGGTGTTTCAAGGGTATGCCTTGTTGCCCTGGCTCACAGTTTATGAAAATGTTTACTTGGCTGTTCAGGCGGTGTTTCCCCAAAAGAGCCAGTCAGAAAAGCATCAAATTGTAGAAGAACACCTGAATCTGGTGGGGCTGGGGGAAGCAGCCCAGAAATATCCCCCGCAAATTTCCGGAGGGATGAAACAGCGGGTGGCCATTGCCCGTGCCTTGGCAATCCGCCCAGCAGTGCTGATTTTGGATGAACCCTTTGGGGCTTTGGATGCCATCACCAAAGAAGAACTTCAGGAGGAGCTGTTGCGCATTTGGGAGGAACATCGCTGTACAGTTTTGATGATTACCCATGACATTGACGAGGCACTGTTTTTGGCCGACCGTTTGGTCTTGATGACCAATGGCCCTGCGGCCACCATCGGGCAAATCATCTCTATTCCCTTCCCGCGTCCTCGCGACCGCGAGCGAATTTTGGAGGATCCACAGTACTATCGCCTGCGCAACTCTGTCCTCAGCTACCTCTACGGTCGTGAGGCCAACCCTGAAGCGGCTAACTAAGAGCTGCAAA
>NZ_JANSJB010000070.1:10671-12937 GCF_047462355.1 Synechococcus sp. H55.9
CTGCAAACCCCAGCTGGAACTCCTGCCCTTATCCTGCTGAGCCGACCAAGCTGCGCACGGCCTGCAGCAGCTCAGCAGGAAGTGGAGAGCCGGGATCCCAGCACAGCTCCAGTTGGTTGGGATCCCTGGGCAGATCTTCCTGGCAGGGGCCCGTGTGCAGGACGGCCACACACCGCAGGTTGCCCCGATCCCGACAAAACTCATGCCAGAGGGGAATGGCCGCCGGATCCCGGCTGACCAAGAGGTAATGGGAGCAGGCTTCCAGGATCGGCTGCTTGTGGGGATCCACCTTGCCGCCCACATCCACGATCACCAGGCTTTTTTGTTGGCGCAGGGCGAGGATGGCCTGGGCGTGGAAGCTGAAAAATTCAGGGGTCAAACGTCCCCGGTAGCGGTGCTTGAGGATTTTGGCTTCTTCCGGCGGCAGATCCAACGTCCAATTTCCTTCCCCATCCCAGTGGGCCCGCTGTAGATAAACGTTGGGATCCTGGGGCAGCAGGGCCTCGAAAAGAGCGCGGGCCAGGCGGCTTTTACCGCTATCCGGAGGGCCCACCACCATCACTGCCGCCGCCAATTCTGAGCCTGGCCTGCCCTGCACCCAGGGGATGATCTCGCCCACCTGCACGTCTGGGCTGTGGCTGGAGACCACCACTGCCCCCAGGCGCGGGTCGTAGCAGGCCACCCAGCGGGTGAAGTGGCACTCGTGCACCAACCAGCCGTAGAGCCAAATGGGGGCGCGCCCGCTCAGTACCACTCCCAAGCGGGGGTCGATCCCCCCAGGCAGGCGCAGTTGAGCCAGATCTTCCGGGAAAACCAGCCGATCCGGTCGGGTCAGCTCGATTTCAATGACCTGAAACGATAGCCCGCCAAGATGGGGTTTCTGCGGCCAATGGGCCAGATAGCCAGACCGCAACTGCAGTGCTACAGCAGCCATAGCAATGGGGACGGAACGACAACAGACTGGCTCCAGTATGGAAAAGATTGGAATCGGGAGCTTCCAATTGTTGGCAGAGTAGGGGCGAAGGGATCCGACCTTGGTCTGTGCCTTGCCCTGGAGGGGGGAGATGAACGGAGGGGAGTTGCCTTTGACGGCAGAAGTATTGCGCTGGCTGGCGGGCGGACAGTTGCCAGAGCGCCTGGAGCGGGCGGTGCGTCTGTGGGTGCTGCTCCAGTGCCTCTATGGCGAAAACCGCTGGCCGGATCTGCCGCAGACCTTTGGCTACACCCACCTTCGGGATCGTCTCTTCTCGCCCCACCACCCCAAGCAGGATTTGCCCCACGGGATCGCCTGCCCAGATCCCGGCTGCATTTGCCAGAAGCCCCTGAGCTTTTGGCTAAAGGATCCCGACCTGGTGGCCGCCTTGAAAGCTGAAGTTCCCCATCTGGAGACGCTGCTGGCTAGCCGGCCCTTTTTCAAGACCCACCGCACCCTGCGCAAAGAGCTGGACTACCTGGCCGCCCGGGGCTGGCTGCAGCCAATCGAGGCCAACTCCAAGCGAAGAGATAACTTTCGCTGCCGCGCCGCCGGGGATCGCCCCTCCTTGCCGACGGCTGCCTCGGCCTTGACGTTGTCGGGCGGCCAGCTTGAGCAGATCTACCACGTCCTCAGCGACGTGGCCTTTGTGCATCCCGACGTGCAGGTGTTGCTGGACGATATCTGGAGAGGTCATCAACACCGGCAGCGGCGGCTGTTTGTCTGGTTTGAATACATCCTCTCCGACGAACAGCAGGAGCGGGTGGACGAATACCAAAACCAGCTAGAGGCCTTCTGGACAAAACCGGCGGCAGGGCTGATCCGCTTTGATTACGAAACCCGCCAGCACGGGATCCAAAGGGTTTTCACCTACCCGGTTTGCCTGTTTTATGCCCGCCGCGCCAAGTATTTGGCGGCCTTTGGTCAGCTCCCGCAGGCTGCCGGATCCCTGGGCTGGCACAACTTTCGCCTGGATCGCATTTGCTCGCCTCGCCTGACGGTGGTGCCCTGGTCTGACCCTGCGGTGCCGGCAGAGCTAGTGGCCCGCCAGAAGCAGGGGAACCTGCCCACCCCCGAAGCGGTGCAAGCGGCCTGGGAAGAGGCCTGGGGATCCGATTTCTATCTGCCCAAGGCGCTCTTGATCCTGCGCTTTGCGCCCGAGTTTGCCCGCCGCTACGTGGACAACACGGTGCGCCACCCCACCTTCCAACCCATTGACTACGAGCGGATCCCGGCTTTGGTACGGCGGGAGGTAGCCGATGCGGGGGAACGGGAAAAGATCCTGCACATTCT
>NZ_JANSJB010000070.1:13037-14419 GCF_047462355.1 Synechococcus sp. H55.9
CGGGAACAGATGGCCCAAGAAGCGCAGGCAGAGCTGGGGTTTTACCGGCCCGAGTTGGCCCTCGCCAAACCCGCCTGCCCATGACCACCCTCTATTTAACCGAGCCGGGTACCGTGGTTCACTGCCAGAACCAAAGCTTGCTCATTCGGCGCCGCGGCCAAGAGCAGCTTTGCCGCCTGGCCGAACTAGAGCTAGTGGTGGTACTGCCCGGGATCCAGTTGACCGCCGCCGCTCTGGCCCAACTGCTGGATCGCAGCGTGGAAACGATAGTTGGATCGCGCCGCCACTTACCCAGAGCGGGAAGCCCTGATGGGTCTGGAGGGCCATTGTGCCCGCATCTATTACCAAGCTCTCCAGCACTGTTTCTCGCCCGAGTGGAACTTCAGAGGCCGCAACCGCCAGCCGCCCCTCGACCCGATTAACGCGCTCCTCAGTTGGGGCTACGGGGTGCTGCTGGCACGGGTGTTCCCGGCAGCCGTCATGGCCGGCTTGGATCCCTACCTGGGCTTTTTCCACACCAATTTGCCCTATCGCCCCAACCTAGTGCTGGATCTGATGGAAGAGTTTCGGCCCTTGGTAGTGGATTGGGCCGTAATCCAGCTCATCAAGGCTGGCCTGCTCACCCCGGAAGATTTCGAGCCGTCGCCGGATGGGACAGGCGTATGGCTGGGATCCCTGGCCAAAAAGCTGTTTTTGGGTGAGCTGGAGCGCCGCTTCCGCCAGCCGTTGCTCTATCCTCCCCAGTCGCGTCGCCTGGCTCTGAGCCAAATTGTGCTGGAGCAAGCCCGCTGGCTGGGCCGTTGCCTGGTGAGCGGCAACCTGGAGTACGAAGCAATGGAGCTGCGCTGATGCTGTGGTTGGTTTGCTACGACGTGGTGGACGATAAGCGCCGACACCAGTTGGCCAAGTGCCTGGAGCAGTGCTGCCAGCGAGTGCAACGCTCCGTTTTTGAATGCCCCCTGGACACTGCCGAGCTGGAAGAGAAGCTGGAAAAGTCGTGGCTGCCTCTGCTCAACCTCCAGGAAGATAGCCTGCGGGCCTACCCTCTGGATGCCAGCGCCAAACAACGCACCAAGGTCTTCGGGGGGCCTCCCCCCTACGAGCCGCCGGACTACCTCATTTTTTGAGGTTCTCAGCTCGGCCAAAATTGTAAAGTTTTGTGCGCAATCCGTCGGGGCGAGCCATCGCTAGCTTTTCTTTGCCGGCGCCAGTTTTTAAGAGGGATCTAGTAGCTTTTGCCGGGATTGGCGCGAAAATGTAGCATAATGCCCCTAAAAGAGCGAATTCTCCGACTTGCGCTTATTTGCCAAAGCGATGTTAATATCTGTGTCGGGAAGTCTCCGTACTCCCTCGCAAACGCACCTTGAAAACCGCATGAGTTC
>NZ_JANSJB010000071.1:0-2631 GCF_047462355.1 Synechococcus sp. H55.9
GGTAAGGCTGGTTTTCACTCTCTGTGCGATTGCCCTGGAAGGCAAAGGTGCCACGGAAGGTCTGGGCTACAGTTGGAACCTCGTCAAAGATCGCTGGTGGGGCGTGTTTTGGGCTTTGCTGGCTGTGAGTTTGATCTTCGGCATCCCACTCCTGATTTTGTTTCTTGTTGGGGGGATCCTGGGAGCTGCCTTGGGTGCGGTTGTGGTTGGAAATGCTGCCGTCACAGCAGTTGCGCCCATCCTCGATATCTATACGGTGCTCCTGTTCCGATCCCTGCAGCAGTTGAAAGAGCAAGCGGCCTACCAATAGCTAAGAGTTTTTACCCCTGTTTGGATGGCAAAAAGGGGATCCCTGTGCTCCGTCTTGAGACGAGAAGGGATCCCTTTCCTATTTTTGCCATCACTGCCCTCACCCCCGGCCCCTCTCCCAGGGGGAGAGGGGAGTGCTCTGCCAGACCTCTAGTTAGGAAGAAGGGCGCTCCAGGATGCCGCCCCCCAGCAGGAGATCCCCGTGGTACCAGACGGCGGCTTGGCCAGGGGTGACGCCAAATTGCGGCTCGGCAAACTGTAGCTTCACCCGCTCCGGCGATTTTGGGATCACCATAGCCGGCACCGGTGGGGTACGGTAGCGCACCTGCACTTCCACGGCCAAGGGTTCTGCCGGCGCAGGGATCGAGACCCAGTTCACCCGCCGCACCCACGCCTCAGCTTGGGTGGCTTCTTCCCGCTCTCCCACTACCACGCGGTTCATGGCCGCATCGATGCGCACCACATAGAGCGGACGGGAAGAGGCAATCCCCAGCCCCTTGCGCTGGCCGACGGTGTAGTGGTGGATACCTTCGTGATATCCCAGGACTCGCCCCTGGGTATCGACAATTTCCCCCGGCCTTTGACCCAGGTGCTGATCCAAAAAGTTGCGCATCGAGCCGTAGGTCTCGATCAAGCACAGATCCTGGCTTTCGGGCTTGTTTGCCGTAACCAAGCCGTAGCGCGCGGCAATCTGACGGGTCTGGGCCTTGGTGTACTCGCCCAAGGGGAAGAGACTGTGGGCCAGGTGCTCCTGGCTGAGGTCGTAGAGAAAATAGGACTGATCCTTCTGCCGATCCACCGCCCGCAGCAGTTGATAGCGCCCCAGCTCGGCCTCAAAACGCACCCGCGCGTAGTGGCCGGTGGCGATCTGAGAGATGCCCAGCGTCTCGCGGGCATAGGCCAGCAGGGGGCCGAACTTCACCAGCTTGTTGCATTGGGAGCAGGGCAGCGGTGTGATCCCCTCCCCATAGCCGGCCACCAAGTAATCGACAATGGCGGCCTGAAACAGCTCACGGCTATCCACCACATGGTGGGGGATCCCCAATTGCTCACAGATGGCAGCAGCATCCACCAGGCCGTCGGTGCAGCACTGGCCTTTCCCCCGCATCAGCCAGAGAGTCACTCCCTCCACGGCATAGCCCTGTTCGTGGAGAAGGGCCGCCACCGTGGAGCTGTCTACCCCCCCAGAAAGGGCCGCCACAATGCGGGGCCGAGAGGGGGATCCGGCTATCTCCGGAGCAACTAGAGGATGGGGGCTGGTAACCATCGCAGCAGGGGATCAGGAAACAACAAGGGTCGGCAAATCCTCGCCTCCCTACACCAGGCCAAACCCGGATTTCCAGCTTAGCTTGCTTCCGAATCGGCTGGCCGGGATCCCGCCTCAGGCATGGGCTCTGGGAAGCCCCTTTGGCGCAGCCGCCGCAGCGAATCCAAAGCTGCCGCGGCAACGCTATCGTGGGGATCCCTGGCCAGATAGTTGAGGGCAGAAACACTCTTGGGCGAGGGCAGATTTCCCAAGGCCTGGGCCAGCCGCTGCCGCACCAGCCAATCTTCCGACTGGGCAAACCGCAGGATGTGATCCAAAGCCCGCAGATCCCCCAGTTCTCCCAGAGCTGCAATGGCCGCCTGCTGCAGCAACACTTCCGGCCCCTCCAACGCCCGCAGCAGCACCTCATAGGCCCGTGGATCCTTCAGGTTGCCCAGGGCCACGGCGGCGCTGAAGCGCACCAGCCACTCCACATCTTCATAAAAAGCCCGCACCAGGGCCTCAAAAGCCCGCGGATCTTCCAAGTAGCCCAGGGCGCCTGCCGCATCGGCGCGAATGCCGTAGTCCGGGTCTTGGGTGAGGATCTCCAGCAGCTTGGGCAGACAGGCGTCCGTCTGCTTGATCCCCAGGGCAAAGACGGCAAAAGAGCGCACCTGCAGGTTTTCGTCGTCGATGACCTGCAAAATCAGCGGCACCGCCTGCTCCGCTGGCACATCCCGCAACTGGGCCAAGGCCACCATGCGATCCGCAGGGCGTTGGCTGCGCAAGCGTTGGGCGATTTCCTCCAGACGAGCGGGGTTGACAGGATCCAGAGCAGAGACAGTCATGGCCTTAACAAATGTTTACAGTCTCTCTTCATTATGGCAAATTGGGCTGCGCTCGGACAGGGGCCGGCTTTGAGGTCGGGATCCCTATCGACAGGGGCTGAGGCTTTGATTGGGAAATCCTAGCATTGTTGCCGAAAAAAGCAGCTCGATGGAGCCCCATCCCCAAGATTTTGGCTATTTTGGTGATGCGAGGCTCTCTGCCGGTGGTCTCTATGCTGAAATCTTCGC
>NZ_JANSJB010000071.1:2731-13949 GCF_047462355.1 Synechococcus sp. H55.9
GAGCCCCATCCCCAAGATTTTGGCTATTTTGGTGATGCGAGGCTCTCTGCCGGTGGTCTCTATGCTGAAATCTTCGCCTGGTCGCCAACTGCTCTCACTTGGGATCCTCCTGCTGTCGGCAGGGGGCATGTTGTGCTTGTCCCCTCGTTTATCTTCTGCTTTGGCCAACGAACAAGCGGTTCCCGAAGCGGAACTGGCGCTGCAGCCGCTTTTGCCGCCGGGATCCCGCATCCTCCGCTCCCGTCGGCTGAGCGACACAGCAGCCGAGATCTGGGTGGAGTCGCGCGGCGGCAGCAGCCCCGTGATCATGCGGCTGAATGCCTCAGGCCGTTGGGAACAGGACATGAACGCTACTCTGGCGCGGGGAGCCAGCCAGATGCAGGCTCTTGCCCGGCAACAAACGGCGAGCCTGCCCGAAGGCTTTGGCCAAACTGCTCCCGACCAACCTCCGCCGGTGCCTTCTCTTCTGCAGGCTACCCAAGCTGCCTCTAGCCTGATCCCACCGGTGGATCGGGAGCAGGAAACCCAGCGGGCCTTAAGTGGAGCCGGACGGGCGGATCCCTTTGTGCCCCAAAACGTGCGTGCCCCTGAGCCAACCCTTGACCTGCCACCTCTGCCTCCGCCTCCGGAACTGCCTCCGCCCGGTGGCGAAGTGCCCGTAGCAGTGGCCACGCCGCTCCCGACGCCCACTCCTGACCCGGCGGCCTTTGCCCGCAGCGTGCAGGTTTCTGGGATGATCCAGATTGGTGGCGAATCCTTTGCTTTGGTTTCTGGCCCAGGCGTCATCCCTTCTGTGGTGCATGCCGGGCAGAACTACCAAACTGCCAAAGTGGCCGGAGTATCGGTGCCAGAGCGACGGGTTGTGCTCTCGGAAGGAGGCGAGACCGTCGTGAAGACAATGCAAGACACCACTGTGATTGTGGGTGCGCCCTAGCCGTGGCTATTCCAGAGCCCAGCGGTTTGATCTATTCTCCCGCCTCTGGGCAAGGGATTTTTCCAAAGTCAAGTCTAAACTCCCCTCTCCCTCTGGGAGAGGGGTTGGGGGTGAGGGAGTCTGGGAAAATCAAAAACGAGGCTCGCTGTTGAGGCGTGACGGCTGCTGTTTTAAATAGCGCAAGAACTCCCGCAGTTCGGCCTCATTCAGTTGGTGGCGAGATTTTTTCTGGAAGCGACGCTCCAGGAACTCTTGTCCTTCCTTGCGGCCCCAGCCAATACGCTGCATCTCGACATCTGTTTGAGCAATGATGTCTGATAGATCATCTCCATAGGCTCCCGGCTCGCTCAAGCTGGGCAATTCTGAGGGAGTCGGCTTCGCAGGGATCCCTGTTGGCTCAGGGGCTTGAGGGGCAGGAGAAGAGTGGGTGCGCCCATTGGCCAAGGCCAAGTCGGGAGTTGGCAAATAGGGCAGCCTGGCGGCAGCAGAATCCATACCCAAGCTCAAGGAAGTTGCGGAATGACCGAATCCTGCGTGGTTTAAAGCGCGCTTCAGCGCAGCATCTTCCGCTTCTTCTACTGTGTTGGAGCCGGCAATACCACTGCCCAGAACCGTGTTGTTCACCACCACCTGGGCTTTGACAATGTAGATCCCTTCTTCTACGCGCAACAGATCGGTGAGCAAACTGCCCATAGGGTACCGCTCTCGAAACTGTTGAATCATGTTTGCGCCGAAACCTGTCGCTGCTCGGGTCTTGACTACAAGCTAGCTTGAAAGTACGCCTCACATCCAGATCTCAACGCCTCAATCTCAAATCAACATCGGCTAAAGATGTCTATCGAGCAGATCCCAACAAGAAGAGAAGTCTTTCCCAACAGTCAGCGTTCGGCTCGACAAGGGTATGCTATGGCCAAGGGATCCAGTTGCCAAGGTTGCCCTGAGTGGCTGGCTTGGAAAAGGAAAACTGATTTATTATCGCTGCACAGCAAGGCATAACGGAGAACCATGGCTAGCGATACAACCGGGGTCAGCTCAGCCAGTTTGGGGCAGGCAGCCATTCGAGAGCGCAATTATGGCACTGCTTTGCAGTTGCTGCGGCGGGCTTATCGTGCGGATCCCAGCCCGGAGAATGCCCGTTGGCTGGCCACCGCCTACGAAGAAGCGGGGTATGCCCAATTGGCCGCCCTCTATCGAGAATTGGCCCAAGAGCGCAGGGAGACTCCCAAAGCAATTCAATTCCAAGCCCCCAAACCTCCCGGCGCCCTTGCAGAACTGAAGCAACCCCCTTCTGAACCGCCGGAGCGCAAGACCATTCCCTTGCCCCAGCCGATCCCACACCCAACCCCACCGGCATCCTCTCCGGATCAGCCGATTTGGGTCTACAAGCCCGCCCCCATTGACCCCAAAAGCATCAGCCGTCAAACGCCCCTTCGATCTCAAGCCGCGGAGCCTGCCCCTTCCCCTCAACAATCGGCGGAGAGGAGCAACTATCTGCCGGTTCAACACGCCCCGGATTTACAAAACCCGCAGCAGGGATCCCCCTTCCTGCGGCGGCTGAACCAACTGCATCGCCAGTTTAAGGATCGGCCCACGGCGGAGCTGGCTCTGCAACTGGCGGAAGCCTACGACGAGCAGAAGAACTTCAAAGAGGCCCAGCGCTACTACCGAGAGGTGTTGGATCTGGATGATTCCTGGCTGTTGCGACCAATGGTGCAGGAGCGCCTGGAAGAGCTGCAGCAACTGCAGGAGCAGGGTTCTTTGGCGGATCCCTCGGCCCAAAGTTTGCTCAAGCTGGCCGAGAAGTTGGAGCAGGAGGGGGAAATCGCCCGGGCCGAGCAAGTTTACCGCCAGATCCTAAAAATGAATGCCACCTTGGATGTTTATGCTAAGGCTCGCAAGGGGCTAAATCGGCTCTATCCGGACGGAAAGCGGTGAACGGCAGACCCTCGCATCTCCCCTGAACCGTCACAATTCGGAAGCAGCTTCTCCTCAAAATGGATCCCGCGGGTCGAGGGCATCTCGCAGACCATCCCCCAGCAAGTTAAAAGACAAAGAGGTGAGCACCACCATCAGGGTGGGGGCTAGCACCAGCCAAGGCTGCAGAATGATTACCGAAGCATTGGTGGCCAGCGACAGCATATTTCCCCAAGACGCATCCGGCTGTTGGATCCCCAGGCCGATCAAGCTCAGCACCGACTCCGCCACGATGTAGCCGGGCACCGCCAAGGTTGCCGAGATCACCACGTAGGTGGTGGTCTGAGGCAGAATATGCCGCACCAGCAGATACAGGGATCCGGCCCCGGCCACCCGCGCCGCCTGCACAAAGTCTCGCTCCCGCAAGGACAGCACCTGGCCCCGAATGACCCTGGCCAAGCCCGCCCAACCCACAAAAGAGAGGATGGCCACAATCACCAAAAAGCGCTCGGCATTGCTGAAGGGCACGCCGGTCAGCGGGTTCACCTGCAACACCGCCGCCAGCGACACCAGCAAATACAGGGTTGGGATCGACATCAACACCTCAGTCAGCCGCATCAGCAGCGTATCCACCCAGCCGCCGAAGTAGCCGGATATGGCCCCCACCAGCAGGCCGATGGGAAAAGAGATGCCGATGCCCACCAGGCCAACAAACAGGCTGACGCGCCCGCCATAGACCAGACGGCTGAAGTAGTCGCGGCCCTGATCATCCGTGCCCAGCAGGTGCAGCCGCGCTACCGGCAGCCCTTCCTCTGGCCGCAGGGGGACGGTGCCGAACAAATGTCGATCCCAGGGGATCAGCCCCAGCCAACGGTAAGGGGTGCCGGCCACAAACAGGCGGATCCCGGCGGGACGGCTGCTATCCACCAAAAGCGGACGTTCGCCCGTTTCCAGATCCACCGGCCCCTGGCGGGTGGGGTAAACGTGGGGCCCCAGCCAAGCGCCCGACTCATCCCACAAGTGAATGGCGGTGGGGGGCAAAAGGGATCCCCCTGGCTGCGATTCCAGCGGGCTGTAGGGGGCAACAAACTCGGCAAAAATGGCGCAGACGCAGAAAAAAACGAGAATGTAGGCTCCCACTTGAGCCCAGCGATTTTGGCGCAGCCGTTTCCACCACTGCATGAGGCCAGGGTCCCGGTTGGGCGAGTTGCCAGAACGAAGTTGGCTTTTAGTGTAGCTAAGCTTTGGGGTTATTTCGAAGACACTGCCCACGCCGTCCAATCTTGAACGGATCCCCCTAGCCGGCCAGGGAATAGCCGCGGCTGCAGGGGGCCATCATTTCCATCCGAGCTGCGGCGATGGTCTGCGGCAGCACCCCCACCAGCCGCGCCAAAATGTCATCCGGCAACTGCTTGACCAACTCCGCAGAGAAAAACTCCTCCAAGCTAAAGAGCAAAATCCGCGCCCGCTGGGCCGGCAAAGGATTATCGGTGATCTGCTGCAACCAGCGCATCCAGTGCAGCCGCTTGGTATAGGCGTTTTGCCGCTCTTGATAGCCCTGGGGATGCAACAGAGCCACATCCCCAATCGGGATCACGCTGCTCGACTCCACATCCAAGGGCCCCCCCACCGCAGCGCCCGGCCCGGCAAACTCGGCATGAAACGTCTTGCAGATGATCAAGGCGTTGTGCCGCTGCGGATCCACCATCAGCAATTGGCCGCTGCTGAGGCTGCGAATCAGTTGACCTGGCTCAACCCACTGAACCAGGCTATGGCTGTTGGGAGAGGGCTCGTTCATACCTCTTTAAGATATCTCAGCTCCCCTTCCCCTTACATGAGATCTTCAACTTTCGCAGCTCTGCTTGACCAAATCTTCATAGATTGGGGGGAGAGGGCCAAACGTGGCCTTCCCCCAAGCTACTGGCGGGGGGTTTGGATCTCGCCGACAACCCGAATGGCGATCCCTTCGCCGGCCTGGCAGCGGCCAATGCGGCGAGCATAGGAGTAGCCGGCGCTGTGGAGCTCTTGCAAAAGCTCTGCGGTGAAGGCGGGATCCACCGCCAGCAGCAAGCCGCCGCTGGTTTGCGGATCCGCCAAGAGCAACTGCTGCCACTCCGGTAGAGAGTCGGCCTCTACGCCTTCATAGCCTTGCCAGTTGCGGCGGGCTGCACCTGGGAAGATCCCCGCCTCCGCCAAGGAGAGGGCCTCGGGCAAAAAGGGAATAGCAGCCAAATCCAGCTCGGCGCTTACCCCTGAGCCACGGCAGACCTCTAGCAAGTGTCCCAAGAGGCCAAACCCCGTTACATCGGTTAGGGCGTGAACCTGGGGTCGCCGCGCCAGTTGTGGGCCGATGCGGTTAAGCTGAGTCATCACCTGCAAAACCTCGGCGTAGCCCGCTGCGCTAAGCTGACCCTTTTTTAGGGCGGTGGTCATCACCCCGATCCCCAGCGGCTTGGTTAGGATGAGGTCGTCGCCGGGCTGAGCCGTGGCGTTGCGGCGGATGTGCTGCGGGTGGGCCAGGCCTGCCGCCACCAAGCCGAAGATGGGCTCGGGCGAATCGATGGAGTGCCCCCCGGCCAAAGGGATCCCGGCTTCCTGACAGATCTGGATTCCCCCGGCCATGATCTCCCGAATAGCCGACAGGGGCAGGGTGTTGACCGGCATGCCCAAAATGGCGAGGGCGAGAATGGGCGTGCCCCCCATTGCGTAAACGTCAGAGAGGGCGTTGGCTGCGGCAATGCGGCCAAAATCCACCGGATCGTCCACGATGGGCATGAAAAAGTCGGTGGTCAGGATCAGGGCCTGCTCGTCGTTGAGTTGGTAGACGGCGGCATCGTCGCTCGTTTCAGCCCCCACCAACAGGGCCGGATCTGACCAAAGAAGAGGCAGCTCCTTAAGAATCTGCTGCAGCAGCGCCGGGGCAATTTTGCAGCCGCAGCCGCCGCCGTGGGAGTACTGGGTGAGGCGAAGGGGAGTCTCCATGCAAGCAAAGGGAGAAAACGTCGGCCTGACTTTACTGTAGCGGCAGCTAGCAGCAACTGGAAAAAGGGGCGCTGGGCTAAGGTTGAAGGGATCCCTCTACCCATAGCGTTGCCATGTCTTTTGTCCCCTTGCACTTGCACAGCGAGTACAGCCTTCTGGACGGGGCTAGCCAATTGCCGCGTTTGATTGAGCAGGTGGTGGCGATGGGTTTGCCAGGACTGGCCCTGACCGATCACGGCGTCATGTATGGGGCCATTGAGCTGGTGAAACTGTGTAAAAGCAAAGGGATCAAGCCGATTATTGGCAACGAGATGTATGTTATCAACGGCGATATTCGAGACAAAAGCCGCAAGTATCCCAAGTATCACCAAGTGGTTCTAGCCAAAAACACCCAGGGCTATAAAAACTTAGTGAAGCTAACCACTATTTCCCATCTCCACGGCGTTCAAGGCAAGGGGATCTTTGCGCGCCCCTGCATCAACAAAGAGTATTTGGCCCAATACAAAGAGGGGTTGATCGTGACCAGCGGCTGTCGAGCTGGGGAAGTGCCCCAGGCCATTTTGCAGGGGCGGCCAGAAATTGCCCGCCAGGTTGCCGCCTGGTATCAAGAACAGTTTGGAGACGATTACTACATTGAGATCCAGGATCACGGCTATCGAGAAGACCGCTTTGTCAATGTGCAATTGGTGCGCATTGCTCGCGAATTGGGGATCCCGATCATCCTCACCAATGATAGCCACTTCATCTCCTGCTGGGATGTGGAGGCCCACGATGCCCTGCTCTGCATCCAAACAGGCAAATCTCTCACCGAGAAAGATCGCCTTCGCTACAGTGGGACGGAATACCTGAAAAGCCCAGAAGAAATGCGCCGCCTCTGCCGCGATCACCTGGAGCAAGAGGTGATCGATGAAGCCATTGCCAACACCCTCAAGGTGCTGGAAAAGATCGAGGGCTATGACCTATTTGGGGAAATGCGCATGCCCGACTACCCGGTTCCACCGGGCCATTCTGCCGATAGCTATCTCACCGAATTGGCCTGGCAGGGCTTGGCAAAACGCTGCGGCGTTGCCTATCCAGATCAGATTCCGGAAAACTATCAGGAGCGCCTGCGCTTTGAGCTGAATATCATCCAACAAAAGGGCTTCTCCAGCTATTTCCTGGTGGTTTGGGACTACATTCGCTATGCCCGCGAGCACGGGATCCCAGTAGGCCCAGGCCGCGGTTCGGCAGCCGGATCCCTGGTGGCCTATGCCCTGCAAATTACCAATATTGACCCCGTCAAATATGGGTTGCTCTTCGAGCGTTTTCTCAACCCAGAACGGCAATCGATGCCGGATATCGATACCGATTTCTGCATCGAGCGGCGGGGAGAGCTGATCGACTATGTAACCCGCAAGTATGGTCAAGAGCGAGTGGCCCAAATCATCACCTTTAACCGCATGACTTCCAAAGCTATTCTCAAAGATGTTGCCCGGGTGCTCGATATTCCCTATGCCGAAGCCGACAAAATGGCAAAGCTGATCCCGGTATCGCGGGGTAAGCCTGCCAAACTGGAGGAGATGATCGGCGAGAACACGCCGGCTCCAGAGTTCAAAGAAAAATACGAGAAAGACCCAACCACTCACCGCTGGATCGAGCTGGCCCGCCTGTTGGAAGGCACCAACAAAACCTTTGGGGTTCACGCTGCCGGCGTGGTCATCGCCAAGGATCCCTTGGATGAGATCGTGCCCTTGCAATACAACAACGAAGGCCAAATTATTACCCAGTACTCGATGGAAGATATTGAGTCTCTGGGCCTGCTGAAGATGGACTTTTTGGGGCTGCGCAACCTGACGATGATCCAGCGGGCTGTGGAGCTGATTCGAGAGCACAGAGGGGTCACCATCGACCTGGATAACCTACCATTGGATGACGAGAAAACCTACCAACTTTTGGAAAAGGGAGAGCTGGAAGGGATCTTCCAACTGGAATCTTCCGGGATGAAGCAGGTGGTGCGAGAGCTCAAGCCTTCCAACTTAGAAGACATTTCCTCGGTCTTGGCTCTTTACCGACCGGGGCCATTGGATACGGGCATGATCCCAGACTTTATCGATCGCAAACATGGCCGCAAGCCGGTAACCTATGCCCACGATCTCCTCAAGCCAATCCTTCAAGATACCTACGGCGCCATTCTCTACCAAGAACAGATCATGCGCATTGCCCAGGACATGGCCGGCTATACCCTGGGCCAGGCCGACCTGCTGCGGCGGGCGATGGGGAAAAAGAAAGTTTCCGAGATGGAGCAACAGCGGGAGCAATTCGTCCGGGGAGCTTTGGAGCGAGGTGTGGCCAAGGAAGTGGCCACGGAACTATTTGACCAGATGGTTGCTTTCGCCGAGTATTGCTTCAACAAATCCCACTCTACGGCCTATGGACTGATTACTTTCCAGACAGCCTATCTCAAGGCCAATTATCCAACAGAATACATGGCGGCGCTGCTTTCTTCTGTGGGAGGGGATCAAGATAAGGTGCAGCGCTATATCACCTATTGTCTGTCGATAGGGATCCAGATTCAACCGCCCGATATCAACCGCTCTGGGCTGGATTTTACCCCCCAAGGATCCAGCATTTTGTTTGGTCTAGGGGCGGTGAAGAATGTGGGTGAGGGGGCGATTCAAAACATCCTGGCTGCCCGCCAGGCGGGGGGCCCCTTCACCTCTTTGGCCGACTTTTGCCAGCGGGTGGATCTGCGCCTGGTTAACCGTCGCGCCATCGAGTCGCTGATCTGTGCAGGCGCTTTTGATTGTATTTCCCCCAACCGCAAGCAATTAATGGTGGATCTGGATCCCATTCTCACCTGGGCGACGGAGCGGGCCAAGTCCAAAGCCATTGGTCAAGCCAGCCTATTTGATTTGTTGGGCAGCGACAGCAGTGATGGCCAGGGATTTATGGAAGCGCCGCGGGGGCCTGCTACCGAAGATTTTCCAGCGCCAGAAAAGTTAAGGCTGGAACGGGATCTGTTGGGTTTTTATGTTTCGGATCACCCGCTGCGACGGATTCAAGAGCAGGCGCGCCTGTTGGCTCCCGTTAACCTCTCGGATTTGAGCGGCTACGCAGCCGAGACTTCTGTAGGCATTCTGGCCCTAGTGACTGCCATCAAAACCGTAACCACCAAGAAAGGGGATCGCATGGCCATTGTGCAACTGGAAGATCTCACCGGCAGTTGCGAAGCGGTGATCTTCCCCAAGACTTACGAACGTTTGCGCCATCGCCTGGAGGTGGATCAACGGCTATTGATCTGGGCCAAGGTGGATCAGCGGGATGAACAGGTGCAATTGATTGTCGAGGACTTACAGCCAATTGAATCGGTGAGTTGGGTTACGGTGCAACTCCCTCTGGAGGCTGCCGGCACATTGGAGGATCGATACCGCCTGCAAACATTGCTTGCCCGCCAACGCTCGGAAGCCAAGGAAGAAAATCGCATCCCCGTTGTGGCGGCCATCGTCGCCCCTCCCCACACGCTCTGGGTGAGGCTGGGATCCCAATTTTGGGTTAAAAATGCCCAGGCTGCAGTTGAGGCCCTCCGCCAAGCTGGCTATACCGCCCGCAGCGAAGCGCTAGCCTCTTAAGCCGTCAACCCAACTGTTGTTCCAGCCAAGTGCGTAACTGGGTCACGGTTAGCCGCGGCGAGGGGCGGGGCAGAGATCGTTCGGGATCCCCCGCCAAGCTCAGCACGGGAACCTCCAGTTGGTAGCGCTCCCACCAGGTGGGGTTAGTGGTGATGTCGCGGATTTCCAACGTGGCGATCTCAGGGATCTGCTGCAACTTCTCCGCTAGGCCCTCGCAGAGGTGGCAGCCGGGCTTGCTGTAGAGGATCAAGGGCGGCCAAGGCATAGGGGATCCCTAAAGGCTGACAGTACAGGCCAGACGACGGTGCTGCAGCGAGGGCATCTGCCGCCGGATAAGCTGCAGGCGCTCCGGGTCGATCTCGGCAATGGCCACCCCTGGTTTTTCGCCGCCGGCATCCGCCAGGATCGTCCCCCAAGGATCCACGATCATGGCGTGGCCATGACATTGCCGCCGCTCGTAGTGGGTGCCCACCTGGGCGGGAGCAATCACATAGCAGGTGTTTTCAATAGCGCGACACTGTAGCAAAACCTGCCAGTGGTCCCGGCCCGTGTAGGCGGTAAAGGCGGCGGGGATCAACAGCACCTGCGCTCCTCGATCCACCAAGGAACGATACAGCTCCGGAAAGCGCACGTCGTAACAAACCGATAGACCTAGCATGCCCAGCCGCTCTTCCTGGCAGACCACCACCTCGTTGCCGCTCACCACCGTGTTCGACTCGCGGTAGGTGTTGCCGTCGGGCAGGTTGACGTCGAAGAGGTGGATCTTGCAGTAGCGAGCCAGCTCCTTGCCCTCGGGGCTGTAGAGGGCGGCGGTGTTGTACACCTTGCCCTGTCCATCCGGCACCGGGTATCCCCCGCCCAGCACGAATACCTGGTAGCGCTGGGCCATCTTGGCCAAAAACTCCTCGGCCCGCTGCGCAATCTCTAGGGCAAGGCGAGCTTTTTCTTCCTCCGGCCCCATGAAGGCAAAGTTTTCCGGCAAAGCTACCAGCTCACATCCCCGCCGCGCCGCAAAGTCAATCCACTCCTCTGCCTGTTGTAGGTTGCCGGCCAGATCGGGGGTGCTGGTCATCTGAAGGGCGGCTGCCAAATAGGATCGCATGGGGAAACTCCAGGAAAACTCAAAGGATCCAGCCGTCTAGCCCACCAGGTGCCACCAGCCCAACGCAGGCCCCACAAATCGCACCACCACCCAGACAATGGCCAGGAGAATAATGCCGGCCCAAGCGCCCCGAGTTGTCCAATTGTAGATCGTGCGGGCTTGGGCTTTGGTGAGAGGAATATCTTTGAGCTGGGGAAACAGTAGCTCTTGGTCAGGGTCGGGGCTGTTGCGGGTTTTGCGGCGCTTTGCTTCGCCCATAGGCTGGCCTCCAATGGTTTTGGCACAGTCGTGACTTTCATCTTAATTCTTCTGTGCCTCTCCTAGCTGGTGGGGTTGCGACTGCTGGGTCGGCTGAAGGTTTTTTAAGGGCACTTTGTCGGTGCCGGGGTTCTGGGCAAGAAATTTGGGAGCCTAACTAGAGGCGCTGGTGTAAAAGCGCAGGGCAAAGCGCCAGAACAAATGGGATCCGACCAGCAGCCCCACCGCCAGCAGGGCGGATCCCACAAGCCACGGCCACTGGGCTCGCCCCAACAGGGTTTCCGCCGGTACTGTGGTCAAGAAAGCCACCGGCACAACGAAGGTAAAAAACAGCCGATAGGCTACCGGATAGGCCACCAGGGGGAAGCGCCCCGCCTCTACCAAGCCCCGCAGCACCTCGGTGACGTTGTAGATCTTGAC
>NZ_JANSJB010000072.1:0-3818 GCF_047462355.1 Synechococcus sp. H55.9
CCGCTGCTGGAAAGATTGGAGTTTCACAGTCTCATCGCCCAAGTACGCAATATTCAAGCCATTTTGGGCGGGATCCCAGCCACCGCCGATTCCCCAGATGCTCAAGAGAAGGACGAAGCCCTTTGGTTTGATTTTGCCCTGGATCCCGCCCCTTCTCTGCCGACAGTGCGCATCGTCGATACGCCGGAGCAATTGGAGCGTTTGCGACAAGACCTGCTGGCCTGTCCAGGGATCATAGCTTGGGACACCGAAACCACTAGTTTGGAGCCCCGAGATGCCCAATTGGTGGGGATCGGCTGTTGTTGGTCAGAGCAGGACATTGCCTACCTGCCCATCGGCCACCGCCAGGGAGCCAACCTGGATTGGGAGCTGGTGAAACGAAACCTGCAGCCCCTTTGGGAAGATCCCAACCGACCCAAAAGCCTACAAAACTGCAAGTATGACCTGAGCATTTTCCGCGCCCACGGCATCCACCTGCAAGGGATCCAATTTGATCCCATGTTGGCCAGCTATGTCTTGGATCCAGAAGCCGGCCACAACTTGGCCGATTTGGCAGCCACCCACTTGAATTTGCCGACCACCAGCTACGAAAAGTTGCTGGGCAAAGCACAATCCATCGCCGATATTCCAATTCCTCAAGTTGCAGAATACTGCGGAACCGATGCCTACTGCGCCTATCGCTTGGTGCCCATCCTCACCGAAAAACTCCAACAGACCGATCCGCGCCTGTGGGATCTTTTCATTCAGGTGGAGCTGCCCTTGGCCCAAGTTTTGGAAGAAATGGAGTGGGTCGGCATTCGCATTGATACCGAATTTTTGAGGCAATTCTCCCAAGAGCTGGAACAAGAATTGCAAAGTTTGGAACAACAAGCCTATGCCCAAGCCGGCGAGACCTTCAACCTCAATTCTCCCAAACAACTGGGATCCCTGCTCTTTGAGAAGCTAAAACTGGATATTCGCAAAACCCGCAAAACGGCCACCGGATATTCCACCGACGCCTCTGTTTTAGAAAAGCTAGAGGGGGATCATCCCCTCATCGAGACCATTCTGCGCTACCGCACTTTGGCCAAGCTGAAATCGACCTATGTGGATGCTCTGCCTGCCCTGGTGAGAAGCGACACCGGCAGAGTCCACACCGACTTCAACCAAACCGTCACCGCCACCGGCAGGCTCAGCTCCTCAAACCCCAACCTACAGAATATCCCCATTCGCACCGAGTTCAGCCGCCGCATTCGCCAGGCTTTTATTCCCCAAGAGGGGTGGCTATTGGCCTCGGCTGACTACTCCCAAATTGAGCTGCGCATTTTGGCTCACCTCAGCCAGGAGCCCACGTTGGTGGAGGGCTTTCGCTCAGGAGAAGATGTGCATACTCTTACAGCTCGTTTGCTCTTTGAAAAACAAGACATCACCAGCGAAGAACGCCGCCTAGCCAAGACGATCAACTATGGGGTGATCTACGGCATGGGAGCGCAGCGCTTTGCCCGCACCGCGGGGGTTTCTTTATCCGAGGCCAAGCAATTTTTGCAGCGATTTAACGAGCGCTACGCCGGCATTTTCGCCTATTTGCGCTCCACCGAAGCCTTTGTGGAAGAACACGGCTACGTAGAAACGATCTTGGGCCGCCGTCGCTATTTCCCCAACCTGTCCCGCCTGACAGGCCATCGCAAACTGGCCGAGTTGCGGGCGGCTGTAAATGCCCCCATCCAGGGATCCGCCTCAGACATCATCAAAGTGGCGATGGTACGCCTGCAGCAAAAGCTGCAGAACTTTCGCTCCCGCTTGCTCCTGCAAGTCCATGACGAGCTGGTGTTTGAGGTGGATCCCTCGGAATGGCAGGCCCTACAACCCCTGATCCAAACAGAAATGGAAGGAGCGGTGCCCCTTTCCATACCCCTGGTGGTGGATATCCAAATCGGCCACAACTGGAAGGAAGCCAACTAGACCGTGGGACAGACCAGGGATCCCAGTCCTGTGGAAATGTTAAACTTTGTAAAAGTGTTTGTTGTTTTCCTATGGCCGTCGAGATTTACACCTGGCGTTTTTGTCCTTTCTGCATCCGGGCCAAGCAACTGCTGGAGCGCAAAGGCGTGCAATACATCGAATACGCGATTGATGGAGACGAGGTGGCGCGGGCGGAAATGGCCAAGCGGGCCAATGGTCGCCGTTCGGTGCCGCAAATTTTCATCAACAACCAGCACATTGGCGGCTGCGACGATCTTTACGCGCTCGAGGCCCGCGGTCAGTTGGATCCGCTCCTGCAACAGGCCAGCTAAGCCTCACCGTCTGGGGGTCACTCTGCCGCTTGTTTAAGCTGAGCGCGGGCCTGCTTCAACATGGCAATTAGGGTGTGATGGGCGTCCTCGGAGTCCCGCAGGGGGTGGTCGAAGCCAATCCGCAGCGTTTGTGCCATCCCATCCACCTGCACCTGCAAGTCCATCCCTTCTGGATCGATGGCCTGCATACGGGCTTGGGTGACGCCTTCCAGGCGGCCAAAGACCCTGGCGTAGAGCGCCACTGCATCGGCGTGATCTTCGTTCATATGCTTGCAGATGCGCTCGCTGACTTCTGGGGTGAGGGGATCGGCCATGGCAGTCGTTTTTTGCTCTTAGCTCTCAGTTTAGAGTAAATTACCCGGCGCACCTAAGATAAGCAGAAAATCAGGGATCCAGCAGCTCAGGCTCGTCCTTGGGCTTGCAGCTCCAACAACTCGTCTGCCATCTCCAAAAAAGCCTCCCGATCCAGGTAAGAGACATCTCCCACCCATTCCCCCAGCTTGACCACGTAGACCTCGCTCAAGGTGGGGCGGCGCTGCAAATCCCGCGAGTAGGCTTTCACCAACGCCAGCACCGATTGCTTTTTAACAATTCGCCGGTAGCGGGGATCGTCCTTGGCGCGGACACGATAGACGACTCCGGTCTCATCGCCGATCTCCATCTCAAACTGGCGCTCTCGCACCTCTTCGATATAGAGCTCACCCTCTTCGTCCAGCTTTTCCCGTTCTTCCACCACCACCTCGAAGCGGCGGGTGCGCAACACCTGCCCAAAAAACAATCCCCCATAGGGAATCTCGCGAAAGGCTATCTGGCGCCGGGAGATGGTGTACAGGGGCCCCCACAGGAAGGGATAGAGCAACGCGAGAAACCCGGCCAAAAAGGAGAGCGCCCCCAGAAAGGATCCCTCGCCAAAGGCACGAGAAAGCACCAGCAGCGCCACACCCACCAGGATGGCCGTGATGATGCGGCCCGTGCTCTTGAGGGCATCGCTCCAGTAAGCTGCATACTGAAGGCGTGTGGGCACCACCGGAATCACCAATTCGCATTCTTCTGGGGTGAGCTCCAACAACATGCTCAGGGATCCTCACAATGCCACAATCTGTCTGCCGGGGGCCAGACCCTATCTTAGAATGAGGCAGAGGCGCTTCGCTGCCAGTCCTTGCTCGCTTTCTATCTCCATGCCGACAGGATCCCACTTCTCCCCGACCGGCCAGACCCTCAGACAGCAAGTGGCCCAGTTGGACGAGGGATCCCGTCGAGACAAGGCCTGGTTGGGGGATGCCGTGTTAGGCTTGTTTGCCCGGCAGTGGCTGCTGGGCCCACCTCAGGACTGGCAGGTGCCTTCCCCTCCCCGTTGTGATTTGAATCGGGCAGAACTGTTCACCTGGCTGACCTCCAATCAATTTTTGTCGGCCCTCAGGGATCCCACACAGGTGGAGGCAGAAATCGGCCTGCTTTACGAAAAAGAAGGTCTACAAGCGGCCTTTGCCTACATCCAGGAGCACCTGCTGCCTCTGTTTGTGAGGCAGGTCAACAACCGCGCCA
>NZ_JANSJB010000072.1:3918-11845 GCF_047462355.1 Synechococcus sp. H55.9
AGGGAGAGGGGCCGGGGGTGGTCGCGCTAGCGGCGCGGAGCGCTTGGGCGGGCCGGCGGCAAAGTGTCTTAATCTAACGACTATAAATGGCCGTTGAAATCTACAGTTGCTCTGGACGTAGTGATTTCAACTCAGGCTGGGGTCCCGGGGGAAGAAGGCGGATCCACCCAACGGCCATCGGCTTTGATCAGATCGATCAGCGCTTGGACGCCCTCGGATTCCGGCACCTTTTTCACTTCTTCTTTGCCGCGGTAGAGGGAGATCACCCCTGGCGTCTTACCCACATAGCCGTAATCGGCGTCGGCCATTTCTCCTGGCCCATTGACGATGCAGCCCATGACGGCAATGTCGAGGCCCACCAGGTGCTGAGTTGCGGCGCGCACCTTCTGCAGCACTTCCTCCAAGTTGAAGAGGGTACGGCCACAGGAAGGACAGGCCACATATTCCACCATGGTCTTGCGCAGGTTGAGGGCCTGCAAGATGCCGTAGGCCACCGGGATCTCCTTTTCCGGCGCTTCCGTGAGAGACACCCGAATGGTGTCGCCGATCCCTTCGGCCAGCAGCGTCCCGATCCCGACGGCCGACTTGATGCGGCCATATTCTCCATCGCCGGCCTCGGTTACGCCCAAGTGAAAGGGATAATTCAGGCCCAAGGCATCGAAGCGGCGGGCCGCCAGCCGGTAGGCCGCCAACATCACCTGAGGACGGGAAGCCTTGAAGGAGAGAACCACATTGTGGAAATCCTGCTCGGCGCAAATTTGGGCAAATTCCAGGGCCGACTCCACCATGCCCTCAGGCGTATCCCCGTAGGTGAAGAGCATCCGCTCTGCCAGGGATCCGTGGTTGACCCCAATGCGCAGGGCTTTGTTCTGGGCTTTGAGGGTCTGGACAAGGGGGGTGAAGGTTTCCCGGATTTTGTTGCGGATGGCCTCAAATTCCGCTTGGGTATATTCGGTACGACCGGGCTGGGGTTTTTCAAAGACAAACAACCCTGGGTTAATGCGTACCTTATCCACGTATTGGGCCACTTCCAGGGCGATCTTGATGCCGTTGTGGTGCACATCGGCCACCAGGGGCACCGGCCTGTAGGTTTGGATCAGCTTGTCCCGAATCGCCTCCATCGCCTTGGCGTGGGCCATGCTGGGAACGGTGACGCGCACAATTTCCGAGCCCGCCTCGTGCAGACGACGGATGGCCGCCACCGCCGCCTCGATGTCGAGGGTGTCTTCGTTAATCATCGACTGCACCACCACCGGGTGCTGGCTGCCGATCAACACGTCGGCTACGGCCACGGTGCGGGTGGGGCGACGAGGATAGACCGGTTCTGGGTAGGGCTGCTGAGGGGGGGCGCTGGGCCGATCTAGGGTTTGCATCATAGCTTGGTTAAGCTGAGAGGGCTACTCTAGCTTGATTGTAGGCTGAAATGCCGGCAAGACCGGGAGCTCAGGGTAGGTACTGAGGGGCTCACCCTCCGGCAGCCGGGCGCGATCCCCGCCTCCTGATTAACTCAGGATGGGACACCTTATCGAGAAAATGAGCAGAGCCTTAGACGGCCACAGGGGGCAGAGACTGGTCAATCACTCGGATCCTCTAGCAGCGGATAGCTCAGCAGGGCAGCAACTTCAACTGTCTGCTTCCGTGGGGTGGTCGGTGAAGGGGCGGCTGCGAATAAAGTCTTTGGGCGTCACGTTTTCCACAAACTTGCGAAAGGCTTCCCGCTCCGCTTCGTCGGCATCCTGGTTCATCGGGATCGAGGCTTCCGCGATCACCTCTTCCACCGTCCAGATGGGAACGTGGGCTCGCAGGGCAAGGGCAATGGCATCGCTGGGGCGGCAGTCGATCTCTTGCTTTTTATCGCCGCAGAAGGTGACGAGCACCGCGTAGAAGGTGTTGTCCAGCAGGGCGTGAATGATAACTCGCTCCAGCCTGATCCCCCACGTCTTCCAGGAGTTGAGGATTAGATCATGGGTCATAGGGCGCAGTGGCTTTTGGTCGTCCAGCGCCTGCAAAATGGCATTGGCCTCTGCTTTCCCCACCCAAATGGGCAGGGCACGCCGCTCACTGCTATCGCGCAGGATGACGATGGGGTTCTGGTTAACGGCATCGACCGCGATCCCAGCCACATGCATCTCGATCATGAGCAACTGCCTCCAGCCGTTGATCTTGATCGTATCTACGGGTGCCGAAGTTTGGCAACACACCATGAGCTCAGTCGGTGATCTGGCGAAAGTGACCTTGATCGGGGGCACCAGCGAGAGCCGCAGCTTGGCCAAGGCCCTCAGCCGCCAGGGGATCCCTTGGATAGCCAGCGTCACCAGCGAGGGCGGCAGAAGCCTGTATCGGGATCTGCCCGGCCAGGTGGTGGTGACGCGATTTTCGCTGCCCTCTTTGGAACAGTTCCTGCAGGAGCGCCAGATCCGCGTGGTAGTGGATGCCTCCCATCCCTTTGCCCAGGAGATCTCACAATTGGCTATGCAGGTGTCGGCCCAACTGGGGATCCCCTACCTGCGCTACGAGCGCCCCCCGGTGGCGTTGGATCCCTGGGTGCAGGTGGTGCCGGACTGGCAGGGGGTGCTCACCGAGGCCGTGCTGGCGGGGCGGCGGCTGCTCTTGACGGTGGGGGTGAAGGCGTTGCCCTTGTTTGTACCCTGGCAGGATCGCTGCCAGTTGTACGCGCGGGTACTGCCGCAGTCGGTTCCCCAAGCGGTGCAAGCCGGGATCCCTGCTGAGCGGGTGATTGGGATGCGCCTGCCCCTCAGCTTTGAGCAGGAGCTGCGGCTTTGGCAGAGGCTAGATCTTCAGGGAGTCATCAGCAAGGACTCGGGAGAAGCGGGTGGGCTGGTCGTTAAACAGGCCGTGGCCAAAACCCTGGGGATCCCGCTGTGGGTAGTCCGACGACCACTCTTGAGCTACCCCTGGTGTAGTCAGGATTTGGCCGAGGTGGTGCGGGAGTGCCAACGTCGGCTGGGGCAGATTTAGAACCGCTCCTCTGCAGCCAGGTCAGGCTCGCGATCTTGACGGGATCCCAGCAACTCGAGACGATCTACAGCGATGACAGGCCGCTGGCGCTCCTCACCCGTGGATTTGTCTTTCCAGCGATCGAACTTGAGGCTGCCCGTTACCCCGATGAGGCTGCCCTTGCGCACGTATTCTCCGGCCACCTCAGCCGTGCGCCCCCACAGCTCCAAGTTGAACCAATCGGGCTTGTCTTCGCCTTTGCGGAAGCGGTTGACCGCCAAGCTAAAGGTACACACCACCTTGCCCGACTCGAAGTAGCGCACCTCCGGATCCATGCCGGCTCGCCCCACCAAGGTCACCAAGTTCAGGCTCATGGGTTTTCTCCAGATCGTTTACGGCCCCTAGGCTTTTGTTGTAGCGCTTGCAAGCGATCCCTGTCATCTTCGCGGCGACGGCCTCGGCTGATCGCGTCAGCGGGCCGTAGGCCTTGCGGATCGAGGCTCGGGGAGAGTCTTTAGAATATCTCCCGATTGTCCTGCGGGGATCCCGGTTGCTCAGAAAGAAAAATCTCTGCTCTCATGGATTGGGCAGCCACAAGGGGGGCGCTGATCGTGTTGCAAAGATTTACAATGTCAGAAGCCCCAGAGCACCTGCCGGCCCAGACCCCTGATCCCTGGAGATAGATTTTCACCGGCCAGCAGGGAGGGTTGACTACCGCAAGAGGACGCATTCAGCACCATTTCCCATGGAATTCATCTACGCATACGCCTGGTTGATCCCCGTTTATCCGTTGGTGGCGGCTTTTTTACTCGGCTTGGGCATTTTGGTGTTCAATGCCTGGACAAGATCCAACCGCTCTCTGGCCGCCTTCTTGAGCGTGTTCGCGACGGGAACGGCGATGGTTCACGCCTTTGCCCTTTTGGTCAGCCAAGTGCAGGGCCATGAGACCGTTCTCAAAACCATCACCTGGGCTCAGGCGGGATCTTTCTTGGTGGACATGGGGTTTGTGGTGGATCACCTGAGCGCCATGATGCTGGTGGTGGTAACCACGGTGGCCTTTCTGGTGCAGATCTACTCCGATGGCTACATGGCCCACGACCCCGGCTATGTGCGTTTCTACGCCTACCTGAGCCTGTTCACCTCCTCGATGCTGGGCCTGGTGGTCAGCCCCAACCTGGTGCAGATCTACATCTTCTGGGAGCTGGTGGGGATGTGCTCCTACCTGCTGATCGGCTTTTGGTACGAGCGGCAGGCGGCGGCGGAAGCAGCCCAGAAGGCGTTTGTGGTCAACCGTGTGGGGGACTTTGGCCTGTTGCTGGGCATTTTGGGCTTCTACTGGATTTCCGGCACTTTTGGGTTTGAGGAACTGGCCCGCAATGTGGAGCAGATGGTGGCCAACGGCGCGGTGAGCAGCAGCTTGGTTGCCCTGTTTGCGGTGTTGGTGTTCTTGGGGCCAGTGGCCAAGTCGGCCCAGTTCCCGCTGCACGTGTGGCTGCCGGATGCCATGGAAGGTCCCACGCCCATTTCCGCCCTCATCCACGCGGCCACGATGGTGGCTGCCGGGGTCTTCCTGTTGGCGCGTATGTTCCCGCTGCTGGAAGGGATCCCAGCAGTCATGGATCTCATCGCCTGGACAGGGGCAGGTACGGCTTTTTTGGGGGCCAGCATCGCCATCACCCAAAACGACATCAAAAAGGGCTTGGCCTACTCCACCATCTCCCAACTGGGCTATATGGTCATGGCCATGGGGTGCGGTGCCTATGGGGCCGGCCTGTTTCACCTGACAACCCATGCTTACTTTAAGGCGCTGCTCTTTTTGGGATCCGGCTCGGTCATCCATGGCATGGAAGCCGTGGTTGGCCATGACCCCGCCTTAGCTCAGGATATGCGCCTGATGGGAGGGCTGCGCAAATACATGCCGGTTACGGCCATTACTTTTTTGATTGGCACGCTGGCCATCTGTGGGATCCCGCCCTTTGCCGGCTTCTGGTCCAAGGACGAGATCTTGGCCGCGGTGTTTGAACACAACCCAGCTCTCTGGGGTGTGGGCTTCCTCACCGCGGGGATCACCGCCTTCTACATGTTCCGCATCTACTTTCTTACTTTTGAAGGGGAGTTTCGCGGCACCAACCTGAAGCTGCGGCAGGAGGTGGCCGTCAGCCAGGGCCGACCGGTGCCGGCTTTTGCCTATGCGTTTGCCGGGAAAGAGGCGGCCTACGGCCCCGGAGCCATGAACCTTTACGAAAGGCCCCAGCCCAGCAGCCATCCCGAAGCTGTGGAAGACGGGCACGATGGGCATGGCCACGCCGCCGAGCCGCATGAGTCTCCCCTGTCGATGACGATGCCGTTGGTGGCGCTGGCGGTTCCTTCGGTGCTGATCGGCTTGGTGGGCACTCCCTTTGCCAACTTCTTCGAGGCGTTCATCCATGCGCCTGGCGAATCGGCTACAGAGGCCGTTTCCCTCTGGGCCCAGGTGGCAGCCGAGTGGCAAGGGGTGCTGGCGGGTCACTTTGACTGGCGGGAGTTTCTGATCATGGCGGGCAGCTCGGTGGGCATTGGGCTGATCGGCATCACCTTGGCCGGCTTGATCTACTGGCAGAAGCGCATCGATCCCGGCACCTTCCCCCAAAGCCTGCAACCCCTGTACTACTTCTCCCTCAACAAGTGGTACATTGATGACCTCTACGAGCGGGTCTTTGTGCGGGGCACCCGCTTTGTGGCGCGGGAGGCGCTGGAGGTGGACAGCCGCATTGTGGATGGGGTGGTCAACTTGACGGGCCTGGTGGCAATGGTCGGCGGCGAAGTGATGAAATACCTGGAGAACGGCAAGGCGCAGTTTTATGCTTTGATCATCTTTGCAGCGGTGGTGGTGATGGTGGTGCTTTCCGGCGTGGGGGTTTAGCGAAAGCTGACACGAAGCAAGGAGAAATCATCTTCAAAATCTGTTTGCCCCTGGAAAGATTGGGCGTGCTGGATCACCTGATCCAGGCTGCCGTCGGCGCTCTTGCTCAGCAGAGCCATCAGATTGTCTAGCCCCCAGATTTCTCTCTGCGGGTTCATGACTTCGTAAACTCCGTCGCTGAACAGGTAGAGGTGGCTGTTCTCAGGGATCTGCACTTGATCCCTTTGAAAATTCTGGTCGGGCAAAACCCCGATGGGCACGTTGGCGGTCTTCAGCAGGCGCAACTCCTGAGCCTGGATGAGCAGAGCAGGCGGATGGCCAGCACTGGCAAAAGAGAGCAGACGGGATCGCGGCTGATAGACCCCATACCAAAGGGTGAAGTACATGTCGTGGTGGGATCCCATCTGGAAAGAGTGGTTGAGGGCGCGCAAGACCGCATCCGGCTGTCGCGGGTCGGTGTCGGGTAAGCCCTGAGAGCGCAACTGGTTCATCACCGATACCGACAGTAGAGCGGATCCCACCCCATGCCCCGACACATCTAGCAGGTAGATGGCCAGATGATCCTCGTCTAGCCAGTGGTAGTTAAATGAATCCCCCCCCAACTCCTGCGAAGGCAAAAAGCACCACTCGATGGCTATTCGGTGATCGGGGAAAGAGGCCGGCTTGGGCAAAAGAGAACGCACATAGCTGGCCGCCTCGGCCAGTTCTGCCCGCAACCTGGCGGTTTGCTGTTGCAAGTCGTAGCTGAGCTGATGCAAGCGCAGCCCAGCCCGCACGCGCGCCCGCAGCTCGTTGGGGTCGATGGGCTTGCTGAGGAACTCGTCTGCCCCGGCATCCAGGCCCTGAATACGGTCTTCGACTTCTGTGCGCGCAGTGAGCAAAATAAAAAACGTCGTGGAAAACTTGGGATCCGCCTTGATGCGCCGGCAGACTTCCAGCCCATCCATATCCGGCATCATCCAGTCACAGATAATCAGCCCCGGGGTTAGGAGATGAGCTTTCTCCAGCCCTTCCAAGCCACCGCTGGCCATCTCGACGGTGTAGCCCTGCCGCTCCAGGGATCGCTTCAACACCAGCCGAATGGTGGGATCGTCGTCCACAATCAAAATGGCCGTCATGACCACTGCACCTCAATCCCGAATCAACCCGAATTAAAATGCAACTCTGGCCCGTACTGGTAGGCGGACCCTTTATCCTAGCCCAGGGGTTGCGGCAGAAAAGCCGGTTTGGAGGGCAGTTAGGGGAAAAGCCTCAGCAACCTCATCCACCAGAGCTAAAGTTGCGTATCCCTTAGTGGATCCCTAAAACCGTGGTTGCACGCTACCCAAAAGCTGACCGTTTCAAGATACTGGTGGGAATAGATAACAGCGGGGGGGTTTTTGGGCAGATTTTGCTTTAGAGACTTCCATTGGACACAGAGATACGGATCACATCTTATCCATCCTTTGCCGGTCTAGAGTGAACTTTGAGGTTAAACGGCCTTTGCTGCATGAGCGCGTCTCCTCTATCCTTATCTCCGCCGTCCGTTCGGGATTCGCAGGCGGCTTCACCCACGGCACCCCGCCAAGCTCCCGGGGGAGAAATCCGGCTGGAGGAGTTGGATGAGAAGCAATTGCTGGCCAGCCTATCGTCGGTGGTGCTCAACCCGGCAGCTTGGAGTTGCTTCAGCATCAGTGAAACCAGCCGCTTGCTACGCCCCCTGCAAATTTGCCCTGACTTGACCGGAACTCCCGTTCTCTCCCCAGGCGCCACTGCCGAAGTTGTCTATAAGTTCCTGCTGAGCGACGGTCGGATTGGAACCATGAAGGGGCTGATCTCGATCGAAGACTTCCGCAGCGAGCGGCTGCGCTCGGTTTACGATCAGCTTCACATCGAGAAGGTTATACCGGCCTTCACCGAGTCGGTTGTGGTGCAGATCATCGACCACTTGAAACCAATTTTTGCCCGCGACCTGGACGAGCTGCTCTGGCAAGAAAGCTTTTACTTTACTCCTCAAGATCTGCGCCAGCCGGAGTTCCTGCTGCGCGGCCTGCGGCCCGAGGCGATCCCGCGTCGCTTTCGACCGCA
>NZ_JANSJB010000072.1:11945-13922 GCF_047462355.1 Synechococcus sp. H55.9
GAGAAGATCGGCCAAATTGTGGTGGATAGCCTGGCCAAGCGGGTGGCCCTCAACGCCAGTCAGCAAAGCTTCCAGGCGATGCGGGCCAAATTGACCACCGTTTTGGATATGGACATTTCCCGCAAGGACATGGGAGAGGTCAAGCGGCTGATCGACTACTTCACGGATGTGTTTTTGGGCAAGCGGGAGGAGCTGCGTTCTCCTTACCCAGTGGGCACCATCTTGCAAGTAAAGGCAGCCGTCGAGGCCCGTCCCCCCGACAGTCGCACCCGCATTGGCCTGGAAATCCTAAACCAGATCTACCGCGAGTACATGCCTATGCTGCAGCAAGAGTAGGGGCAGGGATCCCATAGGCTGGCAGGTGTTGGGCACAATGGGGACTGGTGTGCTGTCTCGGGTTAGGAGATCGGGAGTTTCCATGCGCTACCGCCAGCTTGGCCACAGCCCTTTGCAGGTCTCGGAAATCTGTCTGGGCACCATGACCTTTGGACAGCAGAATACCTTGGCCGAGGCTTGGGAACAGCTCGATTACGCGGTGGAGCACGGGATCAACTTCATCGACACCGCCGAGATGTACCCGGTGCCGGCGCGGGCGGAAACCCAGGGAGCCACAGAACGCTACATCGGCGAGTGGCTACAACACCAGCCGCGGGAGCGCCTCATCATCGCCACCAAGATCACCGGCCCGGGTCGGCCCTGGCACTGGATCCGCGGCGGGTCTCTCTCGATTAGCCGCGACAACCTCAAACAGGCGGTGGCCGGCAGCCTCAAACGCCTGAAGACCGACTACATCGACCTCTACCAAATCCACTGGCCGGATCGCTATGTGCCCCTGTTTGGGGGGGTGGCCTACGATCCCAGCCAGGAGCGGCCCACGGTTCCCATTGCCGAGCAACTGCAGGGCTTGGCGGAACTGGTGCAGGAGGGCCTGGTGCGCTACATCGGCTTGAGCAACGAAACCCCCTGGGGAGTCTGCGAGTTCTGCCACCTGGCCGAGCAGTTGGGCCTGCCCAAGGTGGTCTCGATTCAAAACGCCTATAGCCTCCTCAACCGCACGTTTGAGATGGGCCTGGCGGAGGTTTGCCACCACGAGCAGGTGGGGTTGCTGGCCTACAGCCCCCTGGCCTTTGGGCTGCTGACGGGCAAATACCTGGGGGGCGCCAAGCCGCCGGGATCCCGTTTGGCACTGTTTGAGGGCTTTGGCCAGCGCTACCGCAAGCCCAATGTGGAAGAGGCCGTGGCCGCCTACGTACGCATTGCCCGCCAGCACGGCCTGACCCCTGCCCAGTTGGCTTTGGCCTTTGTGCGCAGCCGCTGGTTTGTCACCAGCACCATCATCGGAGCCACCAACCTGGCCCAGCTCAAGGAAAACCTCAGTTGCCTGGAGCTGTCGCCTGAGATCTTGGCGGAGATCGAAGCGGTGCACCAGCGCTACCCCAATCCTGCACCCTGAGCAGGCGACAAAACAGCCCGCCAAGGAGAACTTTTTGAGAACTTTCCTCGTCTGGGGCTATGGCTTGGATAACTAGGTCCGAGCTGGCCCCTCTTGAACTCACAAACCTCCCAGGGGCTCTCCTAGCAGATCGTGAGGTGTGAACAAACAATGCGCAACCTTTTCCTTTGGCAGGGTTGGAAGACGGTAGCTCTGGTGGTAGGCTGCAGCAGCTTGGTTTGGATGGGGGATCCCGCTTGGGCGCAACTTTCTGACATCAGCACCTACTGGGGCGCCCAGTACATCGCCGGCTTGAACGAGCGGCAGATCATCGGCGGCTTCCCAGACGGCACCTTTCGCCCCAATGAGTCGATTACCCGCGCCCAGTTTGCCGTTATCGTTACCAAAGCTTTTGGGCTGGATACCAACGTTCCCGTACGCTCCTTTGCCGATCCCATTCCCAGTTGGGCAGCTCCCTCTATTGGCGCGGCGGCAGCAGCAGGGTATGTTTCCGGCTTTCCCGACGGCACGTTCCGTCCCAACGA
>NZ_JANSJB010000073.1:0-12038 GCF_047462355.1 Synechococcus sp. H55.9
TGGGCCTCTAGGGCAGCTACCCCATCTCCGATGCGGCGAAAGTTCTCGCCCATAGAGCTGGCTGGCTAATTCCTCAAGTAGACGGCTGCCCCTAGGCCGACCAGCATTTCTTCGGGGGTAATTTTGCCATCTTGGTTGGTGTCGAGGGCATCGAAGACGCGATCCGCCCCCATCCACTCCTCGCGGGTAATGAAGCCATCCCCATCCAGGTCGTAGATGCGGAAGACATCCTGGGCGGCGTGGGTAATCGTTTCCTTGGCGCCCTCCAGCTTCTGCAGCCGCTCCGTGAGCAGCCTTTCCAGCACCTCCAGCGCCTTGGAGAAGCCCTGGATCCCTTCTTCCAGCTTTTCTGAAGCCATGCGGTTTTCCCGGTGCATCTGGTCGAAGGTGGCTCGATCCATCACCAGACGCGGGATGTCCATTTTCTTAGCTTTTTCCGGATCCAGTTTGCGCTCCAGGTGGCCTTCGGTGTTTTGCAGCTCCGCCAAGAGAACTGGCGAGATGGTAAGCAGATCGCAGCCGGCCAGCTCGATGATTTCCCCAATGTTGCGGAAGCTGGCGCCCATCACTTCCGTCGGGTAATCGTATTTGCGCAGATAGTTGTAGATCTGGGTTACCGACTGCACGCCCGGATCTTCAGCAGGGGGATAGCTCTCCCGGCCTGTGTGTTTTTTGTACCAATCCAAGATGCGGCCCACAAAGGGCGAGATGAGGGTTACCCCTGCTTCCGCACAGGCAATGGCCTGGTGCAGGCCAAACATCAGAGTCAGGTTGCAGTGGATCCCTTCTTTTTCTAAGATCTCGGCGGCGCGGATCCCTTCCCAGGTCGAAGCAATTTTAATCAACACCCGCTTGGGATCCGCCCCTGCCGCCTTGTAGAGCTCGATGAGGTAGCGGGCCTTGGCTACGGTAGCCTCGGTGTCGTAGGAGAGGCGGGCATCTACCTCGGTCGAAACCCGACCGGGGATGATGGAGAGAATGCGCACGCCAAAGGCTACCGCCAATTCATCGATGGCGTGGGCCACTACGGTTTTGGTGTCGGCTTTAGATCCCAGTTCTTTGCGGGCCTTGAGCAAGGTCTCATCGACAATGCCCTGGTACTGGGGCATTTGGGCGGCTGCTGTGATCAAAGAGGGATTGGTGGTGGCATCCTGCGGCTTAAAGGTCTCAATGGCGTTGATATCCCCCGTGTCGGCCACCACGACGGTCATCTCTCGCAACTGCTCCAGCAGGCTCTTGCTCATACTCCCCTCCTTAGCTATCGCGCTTCTGCGACCCAGTCCTAGTGTCGCCCACCCAGGCAAGGGATCCCGGTAGATGTGAGATTGTCTTAATTGTCTGCCCCACCGGTGTGGGGACAACTCTAAACAACTCACCCGGCAAAAACACTTCCAACTTCTCTAAAAATTTACTGAAGGTTGAAACTTCCTGGTCACGGGGATCAGCATGAACCCTGATTGGACAGGCCAGACAGGGCCGAGAGCGACCCTAGAAGCTGCCTATCCGGCCTGGCTGCGCAACTGCCGCAGCAGCCGCTCAAACTCTTCCGGCAGAGGGGCAGTAAACTGCAGCGGCTGGCCAGTGCGCGGGTGGACAAAGGAGAGCTTCCAGGCGTGGAGAGCTTGGCCGCTGAGTTTGACGGGGCTGGTTTTGCTCTGGGTATAGAGGGGATCCCCGACAATGGGCAGGCGCAGGTGGGCGGCATGCACTCGAATTTGATGGGTGCGGCCGGTCTCCAGTTCAAACTGCATCAGGGTGTAGTTGCCCAGGCGCTCCAGCACCTGCCAGTGGGTTACCGCCGCTCGCCCTTGGCCAGAGGGCAAAACCGCCATCTTCTGCCGCTCCACCGGGTGGCGGCCAATGGGGGCAGAGATCGTGCCTTGGCTCTGGGCTGGCCGGCCAAACACCACCCCTAGATAGATGCGCCGAGCCGTCTTGGCCTGGATCTGGGCCTGCAGATGCTGGTGGGCCTGATCGTGTTTGGCAATCACCAGGGCGCCGGTGGTGTCCTTGTCGAGGCGATGGACGATCCCTGGGCGCAGCTCGCCGTTGATCCCGGAAAGGCGAGGACAGTGGGCCAGCAATGCATGCACCAGCGTGCCGCTGGCATGCCCAGGAGCAGGATGCACCACCAGACCGCGCGGCTTGTTGATGACCAGCAGATCCTCATCTTCGTAGAGAATGTCTAAGGGGATCCGCTCCGGCTCCAAAGTTGTAGGGGTGGCTGGCGGGATCCGCACCTCAATCTCATCCCCGGCTTGCAGGGGGCGATCCTTATCCAGGCAGGGCCGCCCATTGAGCCAAACCTGGCCCTGGCAAATGAGCTGCTGCAGGCGCGAGCGCGACAGATCCGGCAGTTGTTCCGCCAACCCCCGATCCAGCCGCAAGCCCTGCTGTTTTTCCGTCACTCTTACCTGGCGAATTGCTGCCACCGGATCCCTGGGGCCTTCCATTTGCCCTGTTTCCGCAAACTGCTGCTTTGAAAACATTGTGGCAGAGCGGTTACTTTTGCATTAGGTAAAAAAGGGCGAAGATTTGTGGCAGCTCTTTCAGCTGGATCCTGGCGAGATTGCCTTTGTCTCCTCCCCATCTCAGCCGTCTCTGGGGGCGTTGTGCCGGGATTCTAGCCCCAGGAAAACCCTCAGTACACTAGTGGGGGTAGAGCTCCTTGAAGCCAGGCCAGGTCCTGGCGGGAGAAGGTCTTTTTGCAACTATCACGCTTGCTCTGATGGGCACAAGGAGACAAAGCATGTTGGATGGAGTAGCGCTGGGATCCCAGCTTCAACAGCCCTCTCAACGCCAGCTTGGCTCAGAGCCACCCTTGGTTGTGCCCCTCATAGAGGTGGGGCTGCGGGACGTGGCCCAGGTGGGTGGGAAAAACGCCTCTCTAGGGGAAATGCTGCAGCAGTTGACCCCCAAAGGAATCCGCGTGCCCCTGGGGTTTGCCACCACCGCCCATGCTTATCGCCAGTTCATCGCCGCTGCCGGCCTCGAGGAGAAGCTGCGGGAGATCCTCAAAGACCTCGATATCGAGGATGTGCGGAACCTGCGCGAGCGGGGCAAAGCCGCCCGCACCTTGATTCTGCAGACGCCTTTCCCCCCAGAGTTGGAGCAGGCCATCAGCGAAGCCTACCAGAAGCTGTGCGAGCGCTACGGCCCCGATACCGATGTGGCGGTGCGCTCCAGCGCCACAGCAGAAGACCTGCCGGATGCCAGCTTTGCCGGCCAGCAGGAGACCTACCTCAACGTGCACGGGATCCAGGCAGTGCTGAATGCCTGCCACCGCTGCTTTGCCAGCCTGTTTACCGACCGGGCCATCTCCTACCGCCAGATCAAGGGCTTTGACCACTTCCAGGTGGCCCTCTCGGTGGGGGTGCAGAAGATGGTGCGCTCCGACCTGGCCTGTTCGGGGGTGATGTTCTCCATCGACCCAGAAACGGGCTTTAAAGACGCGGTGTTGATCACCGCTGCCTATGGGCTGGGGGAAAACGTGGTGCAAGGCATCGTCAACCCCGACGAATACGTGGTCTTCAAACCTACCCTAAAGCAGGGGCTGCGCCCCATCCTCTCCCGCAAGCTGGGCAGCAAAGCCCTGAAGCTGGTCTACGACGAGGAGGGATCCCGTTCCACCAAAAACGTACCCGTCCCCGAGAGCCTGCGCCGCCAATATGCCCTGCAGGACGACGAGATCCTAGAGCTGGCTCGCTGGGCCTGCCTCATCGAAGAGCACTACTCGGCGCTGCGGGGCCGCTTCACCCCCATGGACATCGAGTGGGCCAAAGACGGGATCACGGGCGAGCTGTTCATCGTCCAGGCCCGCCCCGAGACGGTGCAATCCCAAAAGGCCACCAACCGCCTCAAAACCTACCGCTTTACGCAGACGGAGGCGCGCCCAGACCCCCTGGTGCGGGGACGGGCGGTGGGAGAGGCCATCGGCCAGGGCACAGCCCGCGTCATTTTGGATGTGCGCCGCTCGGATCAGTTCCAGGCCGGCGAGGTGCTGGTGACGGAGAAAACCGATCCCGACTGGGAGCCGATTATGAAAAAGGCCAGCGCCATCGTCACCAACCAGGGGGGCAGAACCTGCCATGCGGCCATCATTGCCCGCGAGCTGGGGATCCCGGCCATTGTTGGCTGCGGCAACGCCACGCAGGTGCTCCGCTCCGGCGATCCCATCACCGTCTCCTGCGCCGAAGGGGAGGAAGGGCGCGTCTATCCTGGTCTATTGCCCTATGAGGTGACGGAGATCCCGCTAGAGGAGCTGCCCCGCCCCCGCACCCAACTGATGATGAACGTGGGCAACCCGGAAAAAGCCTTTGGCCTGAGCGAGATCCCTTGCGACGGCGTGGGTCTGGCGCGGCTGGAGTTCATCATCGCCAACCACATCCAGATCCACCCTCTGGCCTTGATCCACTACGACGAGGCGGTCAAGGAGGAGCCGCGCCTGGCGGAGCTCACCGCCCAGTACGCCGACAAGCCGGAGTACTTTGTAGACAAGCTGGCCCAGGGGGTGGCCACCATCGCCGCTGCCTTCTACCCCAAGCCGGTGATTGTGCGCCTGTCGGACTTCAAGAGCAACGAATACGCCCACCTGCTGGGCGGATCCCGCTATGAGCCCCACGAGGAAAACCCGATGATCGGCTGGCGGGGGGCCTCCCGCTACACGGATCCCCGCTACCGCGATGGCTTTGCGCTGGAGTGCCGGGCCATGAAACGGGTGCGGGACGAGATGGGCCTGACCAACGTCATCTTGATGATCCCCTTCTGCCGCACCCCGGAAGAGGGGCACAAGGTGCTGGAGGAGATGGCCCGCCACGGCCTGGTGCGAGGGGAAAACGGCCTGCAGGTGTACGTCATGTGCGAGCTGCCCAGCAACGTCATCCTGGCCGACGAGTTCTGCCAGATCTTCGACGGCTTCTCCATCGGCTCCAACGACCTCACCCAGCTCACCCTGGGGTTGGACCGCGACTCGGCCCTGGTGGCCCACCTTTTTGACGAGCGCCACGAGGCCGTCAAGCGGATGATTGCCCAGGTGATCCAGACGGTGAAAAGCCACGGGCGCAAGATTGGCATCTGTGGACAAGCCCCCAGCGACTACCCTGACTTTGCCCGCTTCCTGGTGCAGCAGGGGATCGACTCCATCAGCCTCAACCCCGATTCCCTGCTGAAAACCCTGTTGGTGGTGGCCGAGGCGGAAGCTGCCGGCGCCCACTAGGGGAGTGCGCCGGGATCCCGTCTGCTGGGTTACAATCTTCTCTGCTGTGTTGCCACCCCCGCCATGATCCACGAACTCTCCATGCCGGCCCTCAGCTCCACCATGGAAACGGGCAAGATCGTTGCCTGGCTGAAGAACCCCGGCGACCGGGTGGAGAAAGGGGAAAACATCCTGGTGGTGGAGTCGGACAAAGCAGACATGGATGTGGAGTCCTTCCACAGCGGCATTCTGGCCAGCATCCTCATCCCAGCCGGGGAATCGGCGCCGGTGGGCGCCCCCATCGCCCTCATTGCCGAAACCGAAGCGGAGCTGGCAGAGGCCCAGGAGAGAGCCAAGGCCCTCTCTAAGGGTGCTGCGCCGGCGGCTACCCCTAGCGCGGCCTCTGTCCCCACCGTTCAACGGCCAACCCCTGCGCCTGCAGCAAGCCCCCCCTCCACGCCCCCAAGTGGCTCCGACGGAGCTGGATCCCAGCGCATCCTGGCTTCCCCACGGGCGAAAAAATTGGCAGAAAGCCTGGGGGTTGACCTGCGCACGGTGCGCGGCTCCGGCCCTGGTGGGCGCATCGTAGCCGAAGATGTGGAGCGGGCCGCAGCTCAGCCCGCCTCTGCCCCGGCGGCAGCTCCTTCCTCGGTCACTCCTCCCCCCGTCTCTGTGCCCCTGGGAGAAGTGGTTCCCCTGAGCACCCTGCAGGCGGCGGTGGTGCGCAACATGAACGCCAGCTTGGGCGTGCCGGTGTTCCACGTCGGCTACACCATCACCACTGACAGCCTGGATCAGCTTTACCAACAGGTAAAACCCAAAGGGGTAACGCTGACGGCCCTTTTGGTCAAGGCTGTGGCCGTGACTCTAGAAAAGCACCCCCTCCTCAACGCCAGCTACACCGAAAACGGGATCCATTACAAAGCCGACATCAACATCGCCGTGGCGGTGGCCATGGAAGATGGGGGCCTAATTACCCCTGTGCTCAGGCAGGCCAACCGGATCGATCTCTACGAGATCTCCCGCCGCTGGAAGGATCTGGTGGAGCGGGCGCGGCGCAAGCAACTGCAGCCGGAGGAGTACAACAGCGGCACCTTTACCCTCTCCAACCTGGGCATGTTTGGGGTGGATCGCTTCGACGCCATCCTGCCTCCCAACCAGGGATCCATCTTGGCCATTGGTGCTGCTCGCCCCACCGTGGTGGCCACGCCGGAAAAAGCCATCGCCATCCGCTCCCAGATGCAGGTTAACCTCACCTGCGACCACCGCGTCATCTACGGTGCCCACGCCGCAGCTTTCTTGCAAGATCTAGCCCAGTTGTTAGAACAAAAGGTGGGATCCCTGACGCTGTAACCAGCCCATCCGCCAATTAGTAGGCAAGAGTTATTCCCTTTGATCGGGGGGGAAAGTTGTTTCTGGAGAGTTCACCTCAGGCTCCTCTGGGGCAAGCGTTTCTCGGCGCACCTCCTGGTCTTGTACCACCTGAAAAATCAGGGTGAAAGGGCGACCCACCTCAGCTTCCACAAACTCTTCTAGTAGTGCCACCTGTCTCGGTGTGACGGGCTTGTCCGCTCGCACCGACAGCACCACCTCCGGCGGATCGGCTACCCAGTTAAACTCGCTGCGCAAGAGGGTTACCCGTTGGAATGTAATGGTTCTGTTGAGCAGAGCGGTTCGTAGCGCCAATTCCAGCCGAGATTGATACAGCAGTTGGGTCATACTGGCTGCCAGCGGCACCAGCAACAGCATCACCAGGCCAAACACCCAAGCCAATCCAGAACGGGCCTTGTGCAAAGGGGCGTAGCCCATCACCAAAAAGGTGAGCATACAGGCCAAGGCAATTCCCAACAGGTTCGTGGAATAGAGGAGCGCCGCCCTCAGGCTGATCTCCCAGTCTCCATGGGCCAACCCTAAGCCAATCACACACACCGGCGGCATCAACGCCACAGCAATCGCCACCCCTGCCAAACTGTCGGCGATCTCTTTGCGCACCCTGGCAAAAGCGCCGATTCCCCCTGCCGCTAGCGCCACTCCCAGATCCAATAGGTTGGGTTGAGTGCGGGCCAAAATTTCGCTGCCCCAGTTGGGAAGACCTACCCATCGCCCCAGCAGGAAAGATACTCCCAACCCAATTCCGGTTCCCACGGTCAGAGATAGGATACCTGTCCGAAACAAGACTACATTCCCGTCCAAAGCCCCCATGGCCATGCCGCGAATCGGCAACATCAAAGGAGCCACGATCATCGCCCCAATGATCACAGCCGGGCTATTGGCCAGCAAGCCCAACGTGGCAATGACACAGGAGCCAAGCACCAACATCAAGTAGTTGAGGCTGAGGCGAGACTCCCGCATTAGCTCCAGCACCAACTCGGCATACTCTTCTGCACTGACCAGGGGCAGCCGCCAGCGGAAGGGCTGTAGCCAACCCTGAGGTGAAGGAACCAAGCCATTTTCTGAGCTGCTGCCAGTAAAACGACGGATCCTGTTCATGTCCATGATTGGGTTCCCTTGGCGGTGTCAAGAACAGACCAGCCTTGGGCTTTCAGCAGTCTAGCTTGGCGGAGAATCGGGGCTCACGATCCTCCTTTGGGAAAGCGCCGCATCAGGTCTTGCACGGCTTCAGCATGGTAGGAGCTGCGGGTTAGAGGCGAAGACACCACCTGCAAAAAGCCCAGCTCTTCCCCCACTTGCCGCCAGTGGTCGAACTCTTCGGGGGCGACATAACGCTCCACCGGCAGGTGTTTGGGGCTGGGCGCCAGGTATTGGCCAAGAGTGAGGATGTCGCAGCCCACCCGGCGCAGATCCCGCATCACCTGCAAAATCTCCGCGGCGGCTTCTCCCAAGCCCAGCATCACCCCCGACTTGGTGTAGAGGCCGGGATCCCATTGCCGCGCCAGTTCCAAAAGCCGCAGGGAGCGCTCGTAGTTCCCCTGGGGGCGCACCCGCCGGTAGAGGCGGGGCACGGTTTCCGTGTTGTGGTTGAGCACCGTTGGGCGGGCGGCGAGAATTTGCTCCAAGGCCTGCCAGTTGCCGCACAGATCCGGGATCAAGACCTCGATGGTCGTCTGGGGCCTGCGGCGGCGGATTTCCGTGATGCAAGCAACAAACTGGCTGGCTCCGCCATCCGGCAGGTCGTCCCGATTCACCGAGGTGATGACCGCGTGGCGCAACCCCAAGCGTTCCACCGCTTCTGCCACCCGCAGCGGCTCAGTGGGATCCAAGGGCAAAGGCCGTTTGGTGAAGTCGATATCACAGTAGGGGCAGGCGCGGGTACAGGCCGGGCCCATGATCAAGAAGGTGGCGGTGCCGTTGGCAAAGCATTCCCCTAAGTTGGGACAGGAAGCCTCTTCGCAAACCGTGTTCAGGCCCAAGTCCCGCAGCAGTTGCTGGACAGACCCGGCCCGTTGGGGGGCTTTGGCCCGCAGCCAGGGCGGTTTACCGCTAGGCGAAGAAACAGCGCTCAATGAAAACCCTCCAACCAGAAATGGCGGCAAGCGTATCTCTCAGCTTAGCCTGTCATTTTGCCCGGCCGAGACCGGCCCAGGCCAATTCCCAGCTCGATGGATCCCCACTGGTTCGGAAGCGAGACCCAAAACACGGCATACTGGAAAGCGAATGTCGAGCGATAGGGATCCCACATGGTTGTTGCTGCTCCTCCCTCTCTGGAACAACTTGCCATCAACACGATTCGTTTTTTGGCGGTGGATGCTGTTCAGAAAGCCAACTCCGGCCACCCCGGCCTGCCGATGGGGGCAGCACCCATGGCCTATGTGCTTTGGCAGCAGTTTTTGAAGTTCAATCCCCGCAACCCCAAGTGGGTGGATCGGGATCGCTTTGTCCTCTCGGCGGGCCACGGCTGCATGCTGCAATATGCCCTGCTGCACCTGACGGGCTTTGATGTCAGTCTGGAGGACATCAAGCAGTTTCGCCAGTGGGGATCCAAAACCCCCGGCCACCCGGAAAACTTTGAAACCCCCGGCGTGGAGGTGACCACCGGCCCGCTGGGACAGGGGGTGGGCAATGCGGTAGGGCTGGCGATTGCCGAGGCCCACCTGGCGGCCCGCTTCAACAAGCCCGGCCACACGATTGTGGATCACTACACCTACGTGATCTTGGGTGACGGCTGCAACATGGAGGGGGTGGCCTCGGAAGCGGCCTCGCTGGCCGGCCACCTCAAACTGGGCAAGCTGATCATGCTCTACGACAGCAACCACATCTCCATCGACGGCAGCACGGAAATTGCCTTCACCGAAGATGTGGGCAAGCGCTACGAGGCCTACGGCTGGCACGTGCAAAAAGTGGAGGATGGCAACCACGACCTGAAGGGGATCGCCGAAGCCATCCAAAAAGCCAAGGAGGTCACCGACAAGCCTTCTTTGATCATCGTCGAGACCACCATTGGCTACGGATCCCCCAACAAAGCTGGCAGCGAGAGCGTCCACGGGGCGCCCCTGGGGCCGGAAGAGGTCAAGCTCACCAAACAAAACCTCGGCTGGCCGCTGGAGCCGGAGTTCTACATCCCCGACGAGGTGCTGGCCCACTTCCGCCAGGCCATCGATAAAGGGGCCAAAGCCGAGGCGGAGTGGAACGAGCGCTTTGCCGCCTACGAGAAGGCCTACCCGGAAGAGGCCGCCGAGTTCAAGCGCATCATGGCCGGGGAGCTGCCTGCGGGCTGGAAAGAAGCGTTGGCTCCCATTGCCGAAACTGGCAAAGAATCCACCCGCAACCTCTCCAAGTTTTGTCTCAACGCCCTGGCCAAGGCGGTGCCAGAGCTGCTGGGGGGATCCGCCGATCTGGCCCATTCCAACATGACCTACTTGAAGGGGATCCCGGAGTTTCAGGCCGGCTCCTACCACGGGCGCAACTTCCGCTTCGGGGTACGGGAACACGGCATGGGAGCCATCGCCAATGGCATGGCTCTGCACGGCGGCCTCATTCCCTACGACGCCACCTTCTTGATCTTCACCGACTACATGCGGCCGGCCATCCGCCTGTCGGCCCTCTCGCGGGCGCGGGTGTTGCACGTCATGACCCACGACTCAGTGGCCCTAGGAGAAGACGGCCCCACCCACCAGCCCATTGAGACGCTGGCCTCCCTGCGGGCCATCCCCAACCTCTACGTCATCCGCCCGGCGGACGCCCGCGAGACGGTGGGAGCCTACCAGGTGGCCCTCGAGGCCATGTCCACCCCGTCGGTGCTGGTGTTTACCCGGCAGGCGGTCAACCCCGTAGAAGGCACCTCCATTGAGGGGGTAGCCAAGGGGGCCTATGTGGTGGTGGATGCTCCCAACCCGGAGCTTATCTTGATTGCCACTGGCTCAGAGCTGGAGCTGGCGGTGAAGGCTGCTGCTCAACTGCGGCAGGAAGGCCGAGCGGTACGGGTGGTTTCCATGCCCTGCATGGAGCTGTTCGAGGCCCAGCCTCAGAGCTACCGCGACTCCGTCTTGCCCCCCAATGTTACCAAGCGCATCTCCGTCGAGGCGGGATCCACCTTTGGCTGGCACAAGTACCTGGGCTTTGAGGGGGTGGCCATCGGCATCGACCGCTTCGGCGCCTCCGCCCCCGGCCCTGTCTGCATGGAGAAGTTCGGCTTTACGGTGGAGAATGTGCTCAATACCGCTCGTCAGCTCCTAGGCTAGGATTTTTGCTCCTCCGGCCTGAGCCCAGCAGGGATCCCTGCTGGGTCTTTTTTGCTGCCCGACGGTGGCACAACTTGACAAGACTTAGCGAAGGCTGACAACTTGTTAGCAGGACTTGCAAAACATTGCGGTTGTTTCAAGCAAGGTTGAGACACTTGCTCCCCCAACCCTTTTCCCCTTGTGGGAGAAGGGAGCGAGAAAGTTGTTTCATAGTTTCATAGCAGGGAAAACGTTGGCTTCCAGCGATAGGCGGATGTTCTTGCGCCAACTTTGGGTCTGACAGCTCGGCCTACTGCAGGAAGCCCGCCAGTAGAATGACCACTCCCCCCACGACGGCCAAAATCGTCAGTACCCGGCCCGCGTTGGCACTGCCCTTCCAGGAGTAGCTTTTCTCTGGTTTTTCCGGTTCTTCTGGCATAGCCATGCCTCCCTTTGCAGCGTTAACTTCCTCCCATGGGATCTTAAGCTGGGCGGCGCAGCGATGGCCCTTGTTGGGGCCTACCCTTGAAAAAACAGCGGCCATCTGGCCCGGCCAGCCCTTTTTGGGAACAATACAAGCAGGCGAGGAAGGACATCCCAATTTTGTCCAAGGGGCGTTCTGAGGCAGAAGCATGAGGTACGCGAAACGAAGCAAAAGAATCGGCTTGATCATGGCCGCTTTGTCAGCCTGGGTGGGTGGACACCGTGCTGTCGCTCAGCCTGCCTTTCAGACGGTGCCGCTGCCGCGCCTGCCGGTGGGTGTGGATCAATCGGTTTTCGATCGCCCGGTGGCCCGCTTCAACCCCAACCTGCCTGCCGAGCTGGTGATCCGCAATCGCACCGGCCTGCCTCTGGAATACGGCTTTACCGATCCGCGCCAGAACGTATCGGAACTGGCTGCCGGAGAAACCTTGCGCCTGAGCAACCTGCCCATCCCCAATTGCATGGCCATCAACACGCCGATGTTGTCCCCCGTGGGCTACCGGGTGAGCGTGGATCCCTTGAATGTCATCACCGTAGAAGTGCGCCTGGTCAACGATGTGTCCGGCGACCATTGTCTCGATTTACAAGAGACAGGCGCTATTTTCGTGAATTGATGCCAGCTTGAACGGGCAAAATGTAGCCTCTGGGCTTTCGCGGCTGCTTTCTCATCCTTGCCCTAGGCGTTAGATGGCAGTTAACCTTACTTAAATCTGACACTGGGGTTGGGTCTAGGGGAGAGCCAG
>NZ_JANSJB010000073.1:12138-13479 GCF_047462355.1 Synechococcus sp. H55.9
CATCCTTGCCCTAGGCGTTAGATGGCAGTTAACCTTACTTAAATCTGACACTGGGGTTGGGTCTAGGGGAGAGCCAGGCGGAGGTGTAGGCGTATCGACAGCAATCGACCCCTGTGACAGGATGCAAACAGGAGGTCTAGGTTGACTTTGCTCTGCCTCTGGGCTACTCACCTATAGGCCAACTTAACCTTATTTTGGACGGTCTCATGAGCGATAACTTGTATTCTTGGTTTCCACGTGCCTTGCTGATCGGCGCTGCTGTTGTGGGGTTGTCGGGCCCGCCGGCAAGGGCTCAGCAAATTACGGATCCCAACCCGGCTCAAGCGGCCACTAATGTGGAGCCCACCTCGCCGATCTCGGCTTCTTTTCGTAGCCAAGATGGGGTCAGCGTGCGCCCGGAGACGGTGCGGGTTTTTCTGGACGGCAAAGATGTTACTGCTGAGTCGGTGATTACCCGGGATTTCTTCACCTACCGTCCTGCCCAGCCCTTGCCGCCGGGACGGCGGGAAGTCCTGCTGGAGTTCACCAACACCCAGGGGGTGACCCGCCGTGTTACCTGGAGCTTCACCGTGGGTAGCCCCGTCCGCGCCTCTATCGACCTGGTGGATCACAACGCCGGCAATCGCCCCTTGGCCGCGGGCGAGATCCTGCTGGTAACTGTCAAGGGCACTCCCTCCAGCCGAGTAACCGTTTACCTTGTCCAGGACGGACGGCAGGTGCAAACTCTGCCAGCTCAGGAAGTTTCCAGCGGCACCTATGTGGTCAATGCCTTGATTGAGCCGAAGGATACTACCCGTGAGGGGATCGTCATCGCTCGCTTAGAAAACAACGGCCAGGTGCGCTTTATGACTGCAGAGCAGCCGGCCCGCCTGATCGAGGGGGCTACTGGGGGGATCCAGCGGCTCACCACCCAAGAGGTTTCCGCGACGATCAGCCCCTCCAGCCTGCTGCCCCAGATCACGAACTTGCGCGATGGGGATCGGGTTGCCGGCTCTTCCTTTACGCTGCAGGGCACCACGGCTCCCAATGCTTCCGTGCGGGTGAATGTAACGGCTTCGACCTCGCTGGGGGGCATCATCAGCGCCCAACAGACGGTGACCAACCAAACCGTGCAAGCCGATGCCCAAGGCCGCTTCACCGTTACGGTGCGGCCGCCCATTCCGGCCTCCGGCACCGTGTATCAGATCAATCTCACGGCCACCTCTGGCAACCAAACCAGCCCGACGGTGACCTTGCGCCTCACCCAGCAGTAGGCTGTCCACTTAGTTGGACTGAGGTTGTCGGCCTGCCGGTCTGGCAGTGGCGGCCAAGCTCCCCTCTCCCTGTGGCTTATACACAGCG
>NZ_JANSJB010000074.1:0-2943 GCF_047462355.1 Synechococcus sp. H55.9
ACTTTTTCCGGAATCGAGTGCAATTGGATTACAAGTGCGAGGAAATAAATTCTATACCTACAAGCACCATACACCTGACTATAACTGACCCTATTCGAGAAAGTGCAGGCATTGCTGCAGGGCGCGCTGCACCGAGCCCAGGTAGCCCTCTCCGAACAAGTTGAGATGGTTGAGCCAGTGGTAGAGCTGGTAGAGAGGCTTGCGGTGGGGATACCCCTCGTTCAAGGGATAGGCCTGCTGATAAGCCTGATAGAACGCCGGCGGAAAACCGCCGAACAGCTCTGTCATCGCCAGATCTGTCTCCCGATCCCCGTAGTAGACGGCTGGGTCGAAGATCACGGGGGATCCATCGGCCAAGGCCCCGTAGTTGCCCCCCCACAGATCTCCATGTAGCAGAGCGGGTTCCGGCCTATAGTCCTGAAAAAACGCTTCCAGCTTCGCCATCACCCGTTCGGCTTGGGCCACCCACGAGCCGCGGTATCCCCGTTGGCAGGCCAGCTTGACTTGGTAGAGCAGCCGCTGTTCCCGATAAAAGTCCGGCCAGTTTGGCCGCCAACTGTTGATTTGCGGCGTGGAGCCGATGGTATTGTCGCGATCCCAGCCATAGCTCCCGTTGGGAGACAAGGTGCGATGCAACTGGGCCAACTGGGATCCCAAGAGACTGGCCGTGTGGGGACGGGGCGAGGTTAGCTCCAGGTACTCCAGCACCAAGTAGGCTTGGCTTCCTACGGATCCCCAAACAATGGGTCGAGGCACCCGAATGGCGTGGGCAGCCGCCAGGGTTTGCAAGCCCGCCGCTTCTGCCGCAAACATCTCCAGCGCCCTCTCTCCCCCACGGGCCAATTTGACGAAGTAGTCTCTCGACCCTTCTGTAAGAGGGTTTTGGGGAGCGCAGGAAAACCGATAGGTGGCGTTGATGCTGCCCCCGCCCACAGGACGATACCGCAGGGGCTGGATGGGATCCCCTGTCGCTTGCGAAAGGTGCTGGGCAATGGCTTGCCAAAGAGTTTGCATCAACAGCAAAAGTTAGTTGTTGGGGGAAAACAGGTACTTAATTGACATATTCTCCATAGCTTGCCTCAGACTCTCCGCCACAGCCCATCCGTTGCTGACCAGGACGCCGTTCGCCTGCTCTCATTTTGATCTTGAATTGATCTTGAAACTGATTTTTCTCCTTGCCTAGTGCCTGCTGGGCCAATGTCGGGTAGAGTTGGCGATAGCCATCCTGATGTCGGTTAACGCTTATGAATAGCCCGAACCCGGATCGCGATCCCGCCTTTTCACCCCGCGCTCAGCAGGGCAGTCTGGGTTGGAGCCTTGGCTTGTTTTTCGGATCCCTGGCTTGGGCAGGATGGACAAGTCAACCGCCAACTTGGGCTCAACCGGTCGAGCAGCAACCGCAAGAGGAAGTCTTTGTGCTGGAGCGCAACATCGATCCTGGGGCGCAAATCCGGGTGCGTAACGAGCTGGTCAAGATCTGTGGCGACTATCGCTGCGAAGGCTATCGCTTTGCGGTGCGGGTGCCGATTGGCCCTGAAGATACTCTGGAAACTCTGCTGGGGCGGCTGGATGCTGAGATGCGGCGGGAGGTGGATCGGGTGTTTCAAACTCGGCCCGATCTCAATCGGGTCATCGTCGATGGCTATGTCTTTTCGGGAACTCCCGCTTTTGTTGGCCGAGAAGTGCTGTTGCAAACGATGTTTGTTCCCCGTCACCGTTGGCAAGTGGGTCGCTTGGGGCCAGAGCAAGACGCGATTTTCTACGCCGAGCTGCTGCCCCAGGTGACGCCTTTTCTCACTCCATCCCCAACCCCCACGCCCGCACCTGGGCCTGTACCCGGAGAGGCTGTGCCCCCTCTGCCCCCAGCTCCTGTGGCAACGCCTACCCCTGAAGAAACCCCAGCCGCTCCACCGCCGCCGGGGGGTGTGATCGAACGGCAGCCCATTCGGCCTTGAGGGGGTTGCTCGCTTTAAATGCCCTCTGGGGATCCCACCATTTTTGCCCTCAGTCTGTTGCCGTTGGAGCTGGGGTGGGGTTGAGTCCTGGGTCGCCGTGATCTAGGCTTCAAAATTAGGAGGGATCCCCTCGGTTGATGGCTTGACTGGATCGGTGTCGGCGGCATGGCAGGACACAGCAAATGGGCCAACATTAAACGGCAAAAGGCCCGTGTAGATGCCAAAAAGGGCAGCCTATTTACCAAACTTTCGCGGGCCATTATCGTGGCGGCTCGCAGCGGCTTGCCAGATCCGGATGGGAATTTTCAGTTGCGGGCGGCGGTGGAGAAAGCCAAAGCGGCGGGGATGCCCAGCGAGAACATCGAACGGGCCATCGCCAAGGGAGCCGGCAACTGGAGCGATGACAGCCCCCTGGAAGAAGTTCGCTACGAGGGCTATGGCCCCGGCGGGGTAGCGGTGTTGATCGAGGCGATGACCGACAACCGCAACCGCACGGCTGCCGAGGTGCGAGAAGCTTTCAACAAAACCGGCGGCAGCTTGGGAGAAGCCGGCTGTGTGAGCTGGATGTTCCGACAGCGAGGGGTGATCAGCCTGGAGAACGTGGCGGATCCCGAAGCCCTGTTGCTGGCGGTGGCAGAAGCAGGGGGCGATGACCTCAAGGTGGAGGGAACCAGCGCAGAAGTATACTGCGACTACTCCTTGCTCGAGCAGGTGGCCACGTATCTGAAAAAAGAGGGCTGCCAAGTGCAAGATGCCGCCATCCGCTGGATCCCATCCAATGAGGTTCAGGTGGGGGATCCCGACACCGCCAAGCTGGTGCTCACCTTGATGGAACGTCTGGATAGCCTGGACGATGTGCAAAATGTCTACGCCAATTTCGAGATTGACGAGGCGGTGATGGAAAGCCTAGCCTGAGGACACCCTTCTATTGAAGCGACAGGAAACTCTCATCAGAGCTGCATTGCCGGCCACACCTACAAACAAAACG
>NZ_JANSJB010000074.1:3043-13490 GCF_047462355.1 Synechococcus sp. H55.9
CTGAGGACACCCTTCTATTGAAGCGACAGGAAACTCTCATCAGAGCTGCATTGCCGGCCACACCTACAAACAAAACGTTTCTCTAAGTCGTTATTGCTACACAACGCTCTAACTCCCCTCTCCCTGAGGGAGAGGGGTCGGGGGTGAGGGTCATCCCTGAGGGAGAGGGGCTGGGGGTGAGGGCAACATCGCTATTGGGTAACTGACCTTGTGCTAAATGGACTACAAATTGATCCCTCACCCTGCCCTCTCCCAGAGGGAGAGGGTTCTGAGTCTTCTCCCCCTCGCCCCTTGGGAGAGGGGCTGGGGGTGAGGGTCATCCCTCAGAGAGAGGGGCTGGTGGCAAAGTGTCTTAAATCTTATTTGAAACGACCATACCCCCAGAACTTCAGCGGAGCTTAATGGCAGTGCCGGTGGCGGTGATGAGCAGCAGCACGCCGGTTTGATCGATGTTGATGGTGTCGGTGTTGATGGCGATGCCGATGACGCCATCTGCCCCCAGGCGTTTGGCTCGCCGCTCCAGCTCTTCTATGGCTTCTTTTTGGCCTTGCTCGAAGACGCGCTCGTAGGCTCCCGTGCGCCCGCCAATAATATCGCGGATGCCGGCAAAGAAATCTCGCAAGGCATTGCTGCCGTAGACCACCTCGGCGGTGACGATGCCCAGGTAGCGCTCGATCTCCACACCTTGCAGCACATCTGTGGTTGTCAGCAACATCAGCCTGCCCCCTTGGTCAACGCCTACCAGGATAGTCGGGATCGTCAACCTTCAGATCCCTCCCGATGGCCTTTGCCACGTGGTGGGGTATTGTTAACGGGATCCCCGGCCAAACCGGCGGCTGATACAATAGCTGCCCAAGAGTCAAAGACTTCTGCTTTGCCGACAGGATTCTCCCCCAAACCCGATGGCAGGCCCAATCCGAGTGGTGGGTAGTTTGAACATGGATTTGGTGGTGCAGGTGCCCCGCCATCCCGGCCCTGGCGAAACGGTGCTGGGATCCGACTACGCCACCTACCCTGGCGGCAAGGGGGCCAATCAGGCGGTGGCAGCGGCACGAGCAGGAGCCCAAGTGGAGATGTGGGGGGCGGTGGGATCGGATGGGTTTGGCCGCCTGCTGAGAGAGAACCTGGAGCAAAACGGCGTCGATACCCGTCACCTGAGGCAGTTGGAAGGGCCCAGCGGCGTGGCTCTCATCACCGTGGATGCAAGCGGGCAAAACCGGATCGTGGTCAGCCCTGGCGCCAATGGTCGCTATTTGCCAGCGCATTTGCCTCCCTTTACCCCGGTGGCTCTGCTTCTGCTGCAACTGGAAATTCCTCTGCCCACCGTGCAGGCTGCAGCAGAACAAGCCTTTGCCCAGGGGATCCCCATTTTGCTCAATCCTGCGCCCATCGCACCCTTGCCGGGATCCCTGTTGCGCCAGGTTCGCTACCTGGTGCTCAACGAAATCGAAGCCGCCGACCTTGCCCAGTCTCCTGTGGAAACGCCGGAACAAGCTCAAAAGGTGGCTCAAGAATTGCAGAAGCAGGGGATCCCAACCGTCATCCTCACCTTGGGAGGGGCAGGGTTCGTTTGGGCCGATGGGGAAGAAAGGGGCCATTGGCCGGCCCATCCCGTAGAGGTGGTGGATACCACTGCTGCCGGAGATGGTTTTTGTGGGGCGTTGGCCGCTTGTCTGGCTGCCGGGGGATCCCTGAGGGAAGCCTTGCGCTTTGCCAATGCCGCCGCTGCTTTGGCCGTAACCCGCGCGGGAGCCCAACCCAGCTTGCCCCGGCGCCCTGAAATCGAGGCGTTTTTGGCCTCTGCCCCAGAAACAGCCTAGACCAGCGCTAGCACCCGACCACAGCCGGTAACAGGATCCCTTGGGTACTGCTCAAGAGAACCTTGTCTTCCCGCGTAGGTGTGGGTTAGGAGATGAACAGACAGAAAACATCCGGTAGCTCTGACAAAGACCTGTGAGTACCCTCCTTGCTGAAGATGACGTTCTTTACCGTCAGCATGTACACAGCCTACTGACGCAACATTTGCCTGAATTTGGCCCGGTGTACACAGCCTCGAACGGCAGAGAGGCGCTGGATCTCTACCGTCAGCACCACCCCAGCTTTGTGTTGATGGATATTCGCATGCCCGAGATGACCGGGATCGAGGTGGCCCGCCAGGTGTGGTCAGAGTGCCCCAGCACACGCATCATTTTTTGGTCGCATTTTGCCGATGAAGTCTATGTGCGGGAGCTGCACAAGATTGTGCCCCCGCAAACCGTCTATGGTTACCTTTTGAAAAATTGCACCGATGAAAAATTGGTCAGCGCCATCCAAGCGGTGGTGCAGGACGAGCAATGCGTGATCGATCGGGAAGTGCGCGGGGTCGATTCCCGTTCACAAAACAAAATTACGGGTCTCAGCGATGCGGAGTATGAGGTGTTGGTGGACATTGCCCTCGGCCTCACCGACCAGGCCATTGCCGCACGGCGCTTTTTGTCCCGCCGAGGGGTCACCAACCGCCTGCGCAACCTCTACGACAAGTTAGAAGTGAGCAACGACCAAATCGAGAGCGACGAGTGGGGAACCACCTTCAGCCTGCGGGCCCGCGCCATCCGCCTTGCTTTTAAACGGGGGTTGATCAACGCCCAACTGCTGGATGAGGAGGAAGTGCATTTGGATCACTGGCTCAGCCGCTATCGATTGGATCCGTTGGACTAGTACCCAACCGGATAAAAGGGCGGGGCTTTTTCGGTCGGGCTAGCGGCGCGGAGCGCGGCCTGGTGGCCTGGATGGGGTTCAACTGGGCCAGGGGAGGCGAAAGGCACCTCGATCATCCGCTCCGGCACCAGCGGCACCATGTCGGAGCGGTCGGCAACTTCCCGCAGAGCATTGGCGATGGATTCTTGAGCCAGCAGAAACTGCCGTTCGTTGCGCTGCATCTGCTGCCACACCTGGTAACGCTGGCTCCATTGGCTTTGGGTATGCACAGTCCAACTGTAGAGGCCCAGCACCGCCAACCCCGAGACAATGGCCATGCCTGTGGAGATCTGTTGCCACCTGACCAGATGTTTTTTCCAGACGGGATCCCGACTGTGGGGATGAGCCGATTTTAAGGGCTGGGGGCGACTGACTTTGCTGGCGTGGGCAACCGTCCTTGGGTGGCGGCGGGCAGGCAAGGTCGCGGTTTTGCTCTGCAGTGGAAAAGGGCGGCGGCCACGGCCTGTGTTCAAAGGCTGGCTGATCATAGAGTTCAAACCTCACACACACCAAGTGCCAACGTCACAACGCTAGCAATGGGTCGCTGCCGTTCGCGCCAGCGGGACGGAGTCCTTTTCCGACCCACTCTATCCGATCTGCAGCAGCTTTCCACGATGAGACGCAGGGTGCTAAATCAAACCTCCAGGCGAGGTGGAGGGCAATCACGGCGCCGCTCGGCGGGCAGCCACTCGCAGTTTGGCAGAACGGGCACGCGGATTGCGTTGCTGTTCCAGCTCGGAAGGGCACACGGGTTTGGGAGTGAGCACCTGCCAGCGGGGATCTGTGCGAAAGGCCCATTTCACCAGGCGATCTTCCAGGCTGTGGAAGCTGATCACGGCCAACCTGCCGCCGGGTTTTAACCAAGTGGGAGCCTGAGCCAGCAAGGTTTCCAAAGCCTCGAGTTCTCGGTTTACGGCAATGCGCAACGCCTGAAAGATCCGGGTGGCCGGGTGGATACGGCCTCGCCGCGCTGCCGGGGGTACCGCCTGGCAAACCACCTGGGCCAGTTGGGTGGTGGTGAAAAGGGGGCGCGACTGTTCGATGCGGTGGGCGATGCGGCGGGCAAATCGCTCTTCGCCATAGCGGGTGAAAATGTCGATCAAGTCTTCCACCGGGCGATGATTGACCCAATCGGCAGCGGTTTCCAGATCAGCACCGGGATCCATGCGCATATCCAGCGGCCCCTCCCGGCGAAAGCTAAATCCTCGCTCAGGAGAGTCCAGTTGTGGCGAACTCACCCCCAGGTCGGCCACGATGCCATCGAAGGGGATCCCCTGCCCTTGCTCATCCCGAAAGCCGTGCTGCTGCAGATCGAAATCGGCAAAGTTGAGGTGCCAGAGTCGGAGGCAACTGTCGGGGATCCCTGCTGCGGCCAAACGCGCCTGGGCCGCCCGCAGAGCTGCCGGATCCCGATCCAGCCCCACCACTCGCTCTGCTCCTCTTTGTAGCAGCACCAAGCTGTGTCCACCCCCTCCCACCGTCACGTCCAAAAAGGTGCCGCCCTGCCGTTCGCGGGACGAACTCCTTGGTTGCAGATAGGCCACCACCTCTTCAGTCAGAACGGACTCATGGTGGTAGAGAGGGATCTCCCCAAGCAGAGTTTTCGGCAAGTCCATAAGCGCAGCAGAGGGGTGGCTTCGATGCTAGCCGGGTCTTTTCCCCAGCCAAATGGATCCGTCTGTTCAGTAGGTCGGCTGAGTTTCGCCTCTATTGGTTTGTAGAGTAGAGACTGTGCTTTTATCAAGCTTTCATGATCTCAAATTATAGTCATTTCAAATAGCAACGAAACGTTTCTCTACATTGCTACGCGCCGCTCTAACTCCCCTCTCCCAGAGGGAGAGGGGCCGGGGGTGAGGGCAACATCGCTATTGGGTAACTGACCTTGTGCTAAATGGACTACAAATTGATCCCTCGTTGATCCCTCACCCTGCCCTCTCCCAGAGGGAGAGGGTTCTGAGTCTTCTCCCCCTCGCCCCTTGGGAGAGAGGGCCGGGAGAGGAGTTGGATTGGCGGCGAAGTGTCTTAATCCGGTTGGAAATGACCATACATCCAAAACCAAGAAAAGCCTGGAGTTTTAGACCCAACTTTTTGATAAAGACAACTTGATAAAAACAACAACTGCTTGGTGATTAGAAACAGTATTGCTGTAACTGAGCCAGTTCTGCCTCGCTGAGATCCTGCCACTGGCCGGGAGCAAGCCCCGTCAGAGAGAGCGGCCCCAGTCCAACGCGAACCAGCCGCAAAGTTGGGATCCCAACAGCGGCAGTCATGCGGCGCACCTGTCGATTGCGACCCTCCCGCAGCGTCAGTTCCAGCCAGGTGGTGGGGATGGAGCGGCGAAAGCGAATGGGGGGATCCCGTGGCGGCAGGTTGGGTTCCTCGGCCAAGACTTTAACCTGGGCCGGGCGCGTTTTTCGCCCTTGGATGATCAGCCCCTGTTGCAACTGTTGTAGGGCCTGGGGGGTGGGGATCCCTTCCACCTGAACCCAGTAGGTGCGCTCGTGGCCGAACTTGGGATCGATCAAGCGGGCATTGAGGATGCCATCATCGGTCAGCAGGAGCAGCCCTTCGCTGTCGCGATCCAATCGACCCACCGGATAGACCCTGGGCACCGGGATAAAAGACTTGAGCGTAGGCCGCCCCTCTTGGTCGGTAAATTGGGTGAGCACACCGTAGGGCTTGTAGAACTTGAGATAACGCATGAGGCACACAACTCATGAATTCCATCTTTCCGGATCTTTCAGCTAGGCAGAGCAGCTTCAACGGTAAGATCGAGCCTTAAGGAGCAATGTTCCTCCACCGGCAGCAGCGTTTGACGGAGCTCACCCATGACCATAGACAACAATTTACTTTGGGTTTTAGTCGGAACGGCGGGGCTCTCTCTCCTCAGTCTGGTGTACGTGCTGGTGGACGAGGGCAACAAACGCCGGCGCTACGAACAGCAAAAAGAAAAAGAAGCTGCCCAGCCACCTGCGGTTGCTCCCGAAGAAGAAGCCGCGATCCCGACTGCGCCCTCCCCTTCTGCCCCAGAGCCTGTTGCCGCCCAGCTTCCTCTTAAGGAGCAAGAAACCGCTCCCAGCCTTGAGGACTCTGCCCTCGCCCAAGAGCCGGATACGGCGCCCAGCCCGGCAGAGGAAACGCCGCAAAACACCCCCTAGGGCAAAAGTTGTATCAGATCCTGGCAAAGCCGTCTCATACAACCAGCTCTACCCCCACCAGCTAAAACAATGGACAAAGTTGACTTGCCTGAGGAGATCCTTCGCGCTTGGCTGCGGGAAGATCTGGGTCACGGCGATCTCACCACAGAGCTGACCCTGCCCCCAGGACTGAAGGGCGAGGCGGTGATTTTGGCCAAGGAGCCGGGGATCCTGGCGGGCCTGGAGATTGCCCAAAAAGTCTTCCGGCTGGCAGATCCCCAGGTAGAGTTCACCCCTTGGGTGGAAGAGGGGGCCGCAGTAGCTGCTGGCCAAGAGGTAGCTCATCTCAAGGGATCCCTGCGGGGGATTCTGGCGGGGGAGAGGCTGGCGCTCAACCTTCTCCAAAGGCTGTCCGGCATTGCCACGCTCACCCGCTCCTATGTAGAAGCTCTCCGAGGAACCTCAACCCAGCTTCTGGACACCCGTAAGACCACCCCTGGCCTACGCGCCCTGGAGAAGTATGCAGTACGAGTAGGGGGCGGCAAAAACCACCGCTTTGGCCTCTTCGACGGCATCTTGATCAAAGAGAACCACATCATTGCTACGCAACTCTGTTGCGACCGCGGCGCGGGGGGGGTTTTGACAGCCGTCAAGCGGGCCAAGGAAGGCGCTCCCCACCACCTCAAGGTGGAGGTCGAGGTGCGGGATCTCCAAGAACTGGAAGAGGCGTTGGCGGCAGGCGCCGATCTCATCCTCCTGGATAACTTCACCCTGGAAGCAACTCGGGCCGCCGTCCAACGGGTGGGCGGCAAGGTTCCTCTGGAGGCCAGCGGCAACATGAACCTGGAACGGGCCCGGCAAGTTGCCGAGGCAGGCGTGAACTACGTCAGCGTCGGGGCGCTCACCCACTCCGCCAAGGCCTTGGATCTCTCTTTGCTGGTGGTGCCGCCCTGAGACACGCTCTCGCGGGGCACTGCTTTTGATGCTAGCTTGAGAAGACAACCTGGGCTCGGCTCCGTCCCGCTGTTACGAAAGGCTTCTCTTGCCGGCTCAGATGCTTCTCCAAAGCGGAGTTGACCACCTGCGGGAGCTATGCTCTGCCCAAAAAGTGCTCCGCTCCAGCTCACAGAGGAACAAAACCGTTAGGAAGTAATGGAAGGAGAAACCCTGTTGCGAGGCAACGCTGCTGCGACCGTCCGGGAAATTGCTCAGCTCAAACAGGAGAGACAGGCGGTTATTCTTGCTCATTCCTATCAGCTCCCCGAAGTGCAGGAGGTGGCGGACTTTGTGGGAGACTCCTTGGGACTGGCTCGCGAGGCGCAGAAGACCAACGCCCAGGTCATCGTCTTTGCCGGCGTCCACTTTATGGCTGAGACGGCGGCCATCCTCAACCCGGAAAAAACGGTGCTGCTGCCGGATCTGGAGGCGGGCTGCTCCTTGGCCGATAGCATCTGCCCCGAAGATGTGCTGCGCTGGAAAGAGGCCAACCCAGAAGGCCTGGTGGTTGCTTATGTCAACACTGCCGCCGCGATCAAGGCCCTGGCCGATGTCTGCGTAACCAGCGCCAACGCGGTTCAAGTGGTGGCCAGCCTGCCCCCGGATCGCCCCATCTTTTTTGTGCCAGATATGTTCCTGGGGGCCCACGTGGCGCAGGTGACAGGCAGGGAGTTGGATTTGTTTCCCGGCGAGTGCCACGTGCATGTCGGCATTCGGGAAGAGCACCTCAAGGCGATGGTGGAAGAGCATCCTGGGGCAGAGTTCCTCATTCACCCCGAATGCAGTTGTGGCTCCAGTTGTCTGTTTCTCAAACCCGATGCCAAGCTCCTTTCCACCGAGGGCATGGTGCGCCATGCCAAGAGTTCGCCCTGCCGGGAGTTCGTGGTCGCCACCGAGGTGGGCATTCTCCACCGCCTGAAGAAGGAAGCCCCCGACAAGACGTTCATCCCTGTGAAGGCGGATGCCGTCTGCGAGTACATGAAGAAGATCACCCTGGAGAAGATCCGCCGCTCCCTGCTGGAGATGCGCCCCGTGATCCGGGTGCCGGAGGCGGTGGCTGCGAAGGCCCGCCAGTCCATCCTGGCCATGCTGGCGATCCCTGCCGGGGCCTAGAGGTGAGGCGCAAGGACTACGTGCCGCCCTTGCAAGAGGGTCTGTCGGGAACTGCAGCGCTATCGCGATGGGAAACGGATCTGCTGATCCTGGGAGCCGGGGTGGCGGGAGTGTACGCAGCCCTGTGGGCGGAAGCTGAGGGAGCAAGAACCCTGGTGGTGAGCAAGGATCCCTTGCCCTCTGGCTCTACGCCTTGGGCGCAGGGGGGGGTGGCTTTTCCTCTGGACGCGACGGATGTGGCGGCCCATCTCCAGGACACCCTGCAGGCAGGCCGCGGCCTGGTGGAAGCAAAGGTGGCCCGCTCCATCTTGCAGGAAGCGCCCTTTCACCTGGAGAAACTTTTGTCTTGGGGACTGCCTTTCCATCCCGAGCCGGTGCGAGAAGGAGGCCACTCGCGGGCACGGGTGCGTCACCTGGGGGGGGATCGCAGCGGGCTGTGGCTGCTCAGAGGCCTGTTGGGCCGTCTCAGCAGGCCGCCTTTGCAGGGCTACACGGCTCTCAGCCTTTTGCTGGCGGGAGACAGAGTGGCGGGAGCCCTGCTTCTCGGCCCTGAAGGGCCGGTACAGGTGAAGGCCGGGGCGGTTCTCCTGGCTACGGGAGGATTTGGCAGCCTCTTTCCCATCTCCACGGCTCCACCGGGGGCCAGCGGCGATGGAATGGTGCTGGCCTGGCGCGCCGGAGCCATCTTGAGGGATCTGGAGTTTGTGCAATTTCACCCTACGGCCTTGCCCAATGGGGCACTGGTGAGCGAGGCCGCCAGAGGGGTAGGAGCGGTTCTGCTCAACGCCTGGGGGGAGCGCTTTATGCCTCGCTATGCGGAGCTGGGCGAGCTGGCGCCGCGGGATGTGGTGGCCCAGGCTGTTTTCTGGGAGCGGCAGCGGACGGGGGCGGTCTACCTCGACCTGCGCAGCATTGAGCATTTGGGGGAACGCTTTCCCAGCATCGTCGCCTCTGCCCGCGCCTTGGGGCTGGATCCCACAACAGATCTTCTCCCAGTCGCTCCTGCGGCTCACTACGTGATGGGTGGGGTACGCACCGACGCTGGCGGCTTCACCAGCTTGCCGGGCCTCTATGCAGCGGGGGAGGTGGCTTCCACGGGCTTGCATGGGGCCAATCGCCTAGCTTCCAACAGCCTTTTGGAAGGGCTGGTCATGGGCAAGCGGGCCGCTCTGGCCGCCTTGCAAGATTTACACGGCCCCCCTCGGCAGCCCCAGGCACTACCTGTGCTCACTGCGCCACCCTCTCTTCTCCCCAAGCTCAAGCCGCAAGTGGGAGAAGCCCTGGGCGTGGTGCGGGAGGGCGAGCGGCTGCGAGCTTTTCTGGCTTTTGCAGAAGCCCTGCCCCTAGAGGAGAAGCCCTGGGCCAGCCGGGAAGAGGCGGAGGCCGGCAGTCTACTTTTGCTCGCTCGCCTGGTGGCACAGGGGGCGCTGCTGCGAGAGGAAAGCCGAGGGGCCCATTTTCGGGAAGATTTTCCCCAGGAAGGGGAACCTTTCCACACGGAAGTGAGTGGCTCAACCCTTTGTCGAGTACCTGCAGGTTGAGTGGTTTGTCTTTGCCAGGAGCGAGCTATCCGCATCCTAGCCGCAGAATTGAACCCTTTGCTGAATGAAGGCTGAATGAAGATGAAATGGGTTTGAGAGTTATAGTTATTTAATTCAATTCAAATAGCAATGAAAGGTTTTTTGTCGCGCCGTTGTTGCTACGCAACGCTGCCGCGAACGCGCCGGCGACGCGGAGCGCTATCCCTAGCCCCTCTCTCCCTCTGTCTTTTTCCGCGAGCGAGTTGAGCTTGTTTTCTTGGCACTGGCAGATGCTGTGGATTTTTTGGACGATTTCTGCTTACTGGGAGGCGGCGCTGTAGGAGTTAGAAAAAAAACTTCTTTTAGGGCATCTAATTTTTTGCCTCGCGTAATTCTGCATCCTAGCTTGGTTATGGGAGTTAAGTTCTGCCACCAGCTCCTATCTGCCTCTGCAATTCGCGCGGCTGCAATGGTTAGATCAACTCCCTTGAGGGGGGTGCCGGGCTGCTCAGCCAGGTATCTCAGCGCAGCCAAGATAGTTTCCCTAGAAGCCTCCGTCAGATTGACCTTCGGAACCCTTTCTCTGGCGAGAACTTGGGCCTGCTCCACCTGCTCCGGAGCTGGGTCAACAATAATACACCAGAGCCTCTCCAGCCCTGCTTCTTGAGCAACTGCATAGACAAAATGGTTGCCAATGGCCTTGTACTGGTAGTCGCCAGCCTCAACCACTAGCAGCGGCACCCAGTTGCGCCCTCCTGTTGCCCTTAACCGAGCGGCTGCTGCAGTAACCAGGAAAGAGGGAGCAGAAAACCCCTCGGCAGGCATGATGCTCTCAAGGGGTAAGTTAACCAGCTTGCCGAGATCGGAGAACTCACTCATCGATAAAGTACTCGCCGGCGAGACTTTGGTAGTATTCTAAAACTTTCTTGTACTTAAAGACAGCAG
>NZ_JANSJB010000075.1:0-6805 GCF_047462355.1 Synechococcus sp. H55.9
CGATGCTGCGCGGCAAGTTTTGCTCAGGGAGCGATGGTGATCGGCGAGGGGCTGGTTTGGGTGGCTCTTTGCCCGCCCCGCTCCAGGATCACCTCGATGAGGCCGTTGTTGACCGGCTGCATGTTGAAGGGCAGTTGTTGCTGGGTTTCATAGAGTCCGGGCGCCACCTCCCGCATCTCCACCTCTGGCGTCACCCCGACGATGCGAAAAGCTGCCCGCCCCCCTGGATCCCCTCGCATCGTGACTTTGAGGATCTCGCCCATGCGCAGGCTGGTGCTGTTGGTGGTAATGCTAAAAATCTGAGGCGGCCCAGCAGCGACAGGCCGAGAAGCTGGCTGAATGGTGGAGCGGGTTCCCTTGGATCCATCGATTGCAAAAGGGAAGATCTCGCGATACTCCTGGCTGAGGCCGTCTTTGCTGAGCACAATTCGCAAAACAGGGTTGCTGGCTTGGTGGGTGGGGGCCACCACGTAGGTGCCCTCGTAGTGGTTGGGTCGCACCTCCCGCATCGGCTGGTTCAGGGCCAGATTCCCCAAATCAAACTGGGCGATCCCTCCCGAGTCACCCCAGATGGCAATGGTGAGGATATCCCCTTCCACTAGGTCGCGCTGGGGATCCAGTCGAATCGCCTCAATACGTGGAGAGCGGTTGCCGGCTGCGGTCAGAGGAGCGGGGGTAGCCGGCTGCGGCAAAGGGGCGGGGGGAGGAAACACCGGTTCTACCGACGGGGGAGCGACATTGCCCAGGGCCAGTTGAGGGAGCCGCCGCTGAACGCGGGTACTGACTCCATTGAGGCTCAGTTGGATGCGGATGTCGGGGCCAAAGGCACTGTCTTGAGGGCCAAGGGTGTAAACGGCGCGGTAATAGCCGGGCTGCACTTCTTCCATGGGCAAACCCCGCACCAGGTCGCCAATATCCACCGTGGCCCTGCCGTTGGGAGTGCCCTGGGCCTCAACGGTCAAGGCTTTCCCTGCCGGCACCACTCCCGACTCAGGGATAACCCGCGTTTGTGAGATTTCGGGTTGGACGGTCTCGGCCACCGCAGCGGGAGAAGGTCGCAACTGCACCACCGGAGGCGACAAGGGTGGAAGCTGACCGCGATACACCAACGCCTGATGTAACAGCACCGCCCCCTCAGCTCGGCTCAGCACCCGATTGGGCCGCAGCCGGGCGGGATCCGGCACATTCACCAATAGCCCCGCTTCACCCGCCATGGCCACAAAAGCCCGCCCTACCTCCGGCACCTCAGCAGCATCGCTGTAGAGAGCCATCCAGCGCTCAATATCGGCCTGGTTGGGAGCAGGCAGTTGCAGGGCCCGCACCAAAATGGCCAGGGCTTCCAGGTGGGTGAGATCTCCTTGGGGACGAAACTCGTTGCCTTCGTACAGGCGCATCGCCCCCGCCTGCAACACCGCCTGGGCCGTCCAATAGTCGGGGGTATTGGGCTCGAGATCGCGAATTTCTTGCACCTGGTTGGGGTTGGGGATGTAGCCGAAAAACTCCGTCAGCCACTGGGCCAATTCTAGTCGGGTGAGAGTGGCCGACAGCGGCTCCTGGGTGAGCACCAGATCCGTCTGACGCTCCAGCGCCGCCACGTAGGCATCGGCCCAGGCCAGCGAGGCTTGCTGCTCCACCCCTTGAGACCAAGCCGGCAGGTTGACGCTCGACCAGCCCAGCGTCCAACACAAACTCAGAGCTAGGGGCCACGAGCACCGCATAGCTGTTACTCCTGTTCCGTTGACATCCCCTCAGGGCCAGCTTATCTCAAACTTCCGCCGTGTCCTCAAGCCTTCGATACCAGTTGGGATTGCGCCCTTTGGCAGTGGGATTCTCAAAACTCGAGTGCAAAAGCTCGCCGCAGGGATCCACTAAGAGATTTTACCTATGCGGGATGAGATCTGGCCTGGCGGCAAAGGGCCTGGGCAATTGCCTCATAACTTGTAGTTGTGCATCCAAATCCTTATCATTGTGTTATAGACTCGGAAAGTTCAGAAAGCACTTTTGCCCTTACCCCAGGGAGGAGTTTCATGGCTGGCAGCACCGGAGAGCGACCTTTTGCCGACATCATTACCAGTGTCCGCTACTGGGTCATTCACGCACTGACCATTCCCGCTTTGTTTTTGGCAGGCTGGCTTTTTGTGAGCACGGGCCTGGCTTATGATATTTTCGGTACCCCGCGTCCCAATGAGTATTTCACGGCAGAGCGGCAGGAGCTGCCGATTGTCAGCGACCGCTTCAATGCTCTGGAGCAGTTGGAGAGGCTAGCTCGCTAGGAGGGGCTGCGGGCAGGCAAGCCACTTGTTGTTTCAATTTGTAAATAAATCGTTTTTTTGCGTAGGATGAGACCTATGGCCAACAAATCTGACGAACCTGTTTTCTACCCTGTTTTTACCGTCCGTTGGCTGGCGGTGCACACTTTGGCGATCCCAACTGTTTTCTTTTTGGGAGCTATTGCTGCGATGCAGTTTATTCAACGGTGAACCCAATGGCTGATCAACCCGAAAAGAATCCCAACACCCAACCGGTGGAGCTAAACCGCACTTCCCTGTACCTGGGTTTGTTGTTGGTGTTCGTGGTTGGGCTGTTGTTCTCTAGCTACTTTCTCAACTGAGGCCAGAGTTACATTATTCTGCTCTTGGGGTTGAGAGAGGGCAAGAAGGAGCAACGTTGGCTTCTGGCTGGCCCTTATTTCTTTTACTTGAGGCTGCAATTTCTGCCAGTTTTGTCTTTTTCTATTGGAGACCAGTTGCTATGACCAGTCAAGCAAGGATTCCTCTGTGGATAGTAGCCGTGATTGCCGGTTTGGGAGTGCTCACTGTGGTCGGGCTTTTCTTCTACGGTTCCTATGTAGGCCTAGGCTCGAGTCTGTAAGTTTGAGGCTTCTTGTCTTGGGTTAGTGCTACACATCGCTAACGCGAACAATATCCCTGAACCCAGCAAATAGTAGGATAGCCTCACATCGGCTGCGCTATAGTGTGAGGTGTGGCTGAACGAGCCTTCCGCTACCGCTTCTTCCCAACTGCTGAGCAAGAAACCCTGGGCTGTGTAAGGGGAGTGACCTCAATGTAGGACACACCATGACCGGGATATCAATGCTGCCATCAACCTTTTGGCTGCTGGACAGTCGGTGACAGTCTGTGGAGTGAGTGTAAGACCTGATAGACATGAGTCTAGAGGGCAACTACGAAAAACTCGCAGGGGAAGGAAGCGGAAACCCAGATCGTGAAGTCTGGGAATCTCCCCTCTACGGCTCGTCGGGGCCTAGCGGGAGAGGATGTCAAGCCCACACCCCTCGGCAACTCACGCTTTTGGGCCGGAAACTGGCTATGGCTGCCCCACTCTGGGCCACCGGCGGGGCCGTTCTGCGGCTGCTGCGCTGGCACAAGCCGGCAGGGCGATTGATTTTGATGATCCCGGCCCTGTGGGGGGCCTTTTTGGCCGGGCGGGGAACGCCCCCCTGGCCGTTGATCGGGATCCTGATTTTGGGCAGCTTGGCCACCAGTGGGGCGGGCTGTGTCATTAACGATCTTTGGGATCGGGATTTGGATCCACTGGTGGAGCGCACCCGCAACCGCCCCTTGGCCAGCCGGGAGCTGACGGTTGGCGTCGGGATCCTGATGGCCCTGCTGAGTTTGGCCTGCGCGGCAGGGCTGGCGCTGTTTCTCAACCCGGTCAGTTTTGCCCTTTGTGTGGCGGCAGTGCCGGTGATTCTGCTCTATCCGGCGGCCAAGCGGGTGTTTCCGGTGCCCCAACTGGTGCTGTCCCTGGCCTGGGGATTTGCCGTGCTCATCAGTTGGACGGCGGTGAGCGGTCAAGACCCGAACACGCCCCTATGGGAGGAAGGGTTGGGCTGGCTGTGGCTGGCCACGGTGTTGTGGACGTTGGGGTTTGATACGGTCTACGCCCTCTCGGATCGGGAAGACGATGAACGGGCCGGGATCCACTCCAGCGCCCGTTTTTTCGGGCGACAGACGCCGACGGCGGTGGGACTGTTTTTTTTGGGTGCCGCCATCGCTCTGTTGGGGGTGGGGATCAGCCTGAGGTTGCACTGGGTTTATTTCCTCAGCCTGGCCATTGCTGCCCTCCTCTGGGCCCGGCAAACCTGGCAGCTTTACCAGGTCAATCCCCCTCCCACCCTGTACCCGGCCATCTTCGGCCAAAATGTGGTGCAAGGGTTTATCCTGCTGGCGGGGATGATCGGGGGATCCTTATTGGCCTAAGGGATCCTTTTTCAAGCTCGTTGGATTGGGATTATTGGGGAACCTGAATTTGCAGGCCCTAGATCCCGGCAGCCTGCCAACCAGGCGGAGGCGGCCCGTGTCCACAAGCAAACTGTACAATGACGACAACTCCAAGGATCTCAGCCCCCGATGGCCCTCCTGAGCGGCAGCGAGCCGCCCTATGACATTCTCATCCTCTCAAACGGCCCTGGAGAGCTGACCACCTGGGTGCGTCCAGTCGTGATGGAATTGCGACAGCAATTGCCTCAGGCGCGCCTCTCTCTGGTGCTTGCCCCTTGCCCCCATGCTTCCGGGCAAGAGATGAGCATAGCCCAAGCGTTTATCGACGTGGATCGGGTACAGGATCCCGATTTTTTTCTGGCTTTTTTGCTCACCGGCCAAACCGAAGAAGCCTGGGATTGGGCCAGGCGAGGGGTGGTGCTGTTTTTGGGGGGGGATCAGTTTTTTGCCGTCTGGATCGCTCGCCGCTTGCGCTATCGACTGGTGGTCTATGCTGAGCATCGGCCCCGTTGGCGACCTTGGGTAGACGCTTTTGCCCTGCGAACAGAGGCGATCAAACGCCGCTACGACGGGGGACGCCTCCTGGGCCACCGCTGGGCCCAGAAGATGCACGTGGTCGGGGATTTGATGGCGGATGGCGTGGCCAGCGCCGTCTATTTGCCGGGGGTGCCCCTTCCCGGCTGGCTTGGCAGCAGATCCCCACAGCCGCCTGCCGCCAAACCGACGGCGGGTTTTTCTTCCCTAACTCAAGTTTTCGGCCCGCTCCAAGAGGCATCTCCCAGCCCTGTCAGTGGGATGGAGCCTGCCAAGACCGCGCTGGAACGGGTGGAGCACCGCTGCAGCGATGGAGAATGGCTACCGCGTGGCTGGCAGCGCCTGAGCGATGGCAACCGCACCCACTATCAGGTGGGATTGCTCCCCGGCTCCAAACCGGCCAAGCTTTCTCTGGGGGTACCGCTGGTGTTGGCCGTAGCCGATGAGCTGCGACAGATGCTGCCCAATGTCCGCTTCGTGATCCCGGTGGCCCCAGGACAAACGCCTCAGTCGCTGGCCGGCTATGCCCATCCTAAGCTCAACCCCGACATGGCTGTAATCTATGGCACCTCGGCCATCCTGGAGCAAACCAATCTGGGCTCCCAATTTGTCACCCCCTTTGGCAGCATTGTGCAATTGTGGACAAGCTTTCCTGCCTATTCTGTGCTGGCCAACTGCGATCTCTGTCTGACCACTGTTGGTGCCAACACCGCCGAGCTGGCCTATTTGGGGGTGCCGATGGTAGTGGTGATCCCCACCAACAAGCTGGAGGCAATGCGCGCCTGGGATGGGATCCTCGGCCTGCTGGCCCGCCTGCCTGGCCTGGGTACGGGGTTGGCTCGCCTTATCAACAGGATTGCCCTGCGGTGGCTAAACCACTTGGCTTGGCCGAACATCTGGGCCGGGCAAGAGGTGGTGCCGGAGTTGCGGGGCCATTTGCGCCCGCTGGCCGTGGCCGAACAACTGCGAGTTCTGTTGGAGGATCCCCAACGACGCCAGCAGATGCAGACGGAATTGCAGCGGCTGGGGGGAAGGCCGGGAGCCGCGCAGGCGATTGGGCAACTGGTGGCTCAGCAGTTGGGTAGAGGCTTGAGGTAGAAGGAAGCTTTGTTTGAGCTTAATCCGGCAGAGATCCCCCTTGCGCGGGAGATCGCTTCTGGCTGCTGGCAAAAAATGCTAGAAGGGGAAGCAGTGGAGGTTCCTCAACGGAGACCATTCATGCTGACAAAGGCCAATCGCGTCAGCGAGACGGAGTCCTCGCAGCCGGCGGTGGAAAGCCCCCAAACAGAGGCGAGCGATGCTCTCCCTTCCGGCAAGCCGGAGCCAAAGCTGGGGTTTTGGCAGCAATTTTGGGAAGATGTTGATTGCGTCTTCGAGCGGGATCCGGCGGCGCGCAATCGCTGGGAGGTGATTTTCACCTATCCTGGCGTGCATGCTTTGTTTCTGCACCGCATCGCCCACTGGCTATGGAAACGGCGCTGGTTTTTTCTGGCGCGGGTGATCAGTTTCTTCGCTCGTTCTTTCACCTTGATCGAAATTCACCCGGCAGCCCAGATTGGGCGGCGCTTTTTCATCGACCACGGCTGTGGGGTGGTGATCGGCGAGACGGCGGAGATTGGCGACGATGTTACCCTTTACCACGGGGTCACTCTGGGAGGTACCTCTTGGAGCAAGGGCAAGCGGCACCCCACCCTGGAAAACGGAGTGATTGTCGGCACGGGGGCAAAGATTTTGGGGCCGGTTCGCATTGGCGAAAAAGCCCGGATCGGGGCCAACGCGGTCGTGATTCAGGATGTGGCTCCCGGCATGACGGTGGTCGGGATCCCAGGGCGGGCGGTCATCCCACCCCATCAACGCCGCATCCCTGCCCATGGCATCGACTTAGACCACCATCTCATGCCCGACCCGGTGGGGCGCGCTATCGAGCAGTTGCTGCACCGTATCCAAGACCTAGAAGCCCAAGTAGCCCGTCTCAACCAAGAGCGGGAAAAAGCTCGGCAGGATGAGGTTGGCGGCGGCTCAGAATATTC
>NZ_JANSJB010000075.1:6905-11551 GCF_047462355.1 Synechococcus sp. H55.9
TTAGCAAGAGAGGTGTTGGTCTGTAAAAATCCAAGTCACTCGGAAGATGGGGCGGCTGACGCGGTATGCTGTGGGGGCGCTGAGCTGTTTTTGACTGATCACGCCGTCCGATGCTGCTTCAGAATCCTGTAGCTTTGTTGAGTGTTTCCGACAAGACCGGGCTCATCCCGCTGGCCCAGGCCCTTGTCCAGGAGCACGGCTTTCAACTGCTCAGCAGCGGGGGCACGGCCAAGGTGCTCTCAGAAGCCGGGATCCCGGTCACGCCTGTTTCGGCCCACACCGGCGCGCCAGAGATCCTGGGGGGACGGGTGAAGACGCTGCACCCCCGCATTCACGCCGGCATTTTGGCCCGTCTGGATCATCCCGCAGACCAAGCGGATCTGGAGGCGCTGGGGATCCCTCCCATCCAACTGGTGGTGGTCAATTTCTACCCTTTTGAGCAGACGGTAGCGCAGGCAGAGGTGTCTCTGGCGGAAGCTTTTGAGCAAATCGATATCGGCGGGCCCACTTTGGCGCGGGCGGCAGCCAAAAATTATCCCTACGTTACGGTGCTGACGGATCCCAGCCAATATCCCCGGTATTTACAACTGTTATCCGGCGGGGATGGGGAAACGGAGCAGTTGGCGTTTCGCTTTCAGTGTGCCCGTCGGGCTTTTGAGCAGGTGCTGGCCTACGACCGCGCCATCGTCAACTACCTGGCCCGGCAGTCTCAAGCTCCCCCGACCGCTCCCGAACCTGTTTTTCAACTGCGAGGGATCCCCTGGCAGCGCCTGCGCTATGGGGAGAACCCCCACCAAGCTGCCACTTGGTACGTGGTGGATCCGGCTGCCCCCGGCTGGCATCGGGCCCAACAATTGCAAGGGAAGGAGCTAAGCTACAACAACCTGCTGGATCTGGAGGCGGCCCGCGCTCTGGCGGCGGAATTGAGCCTGTGTCTGGCCGGCGAGCACGACCCCGGACAGGCGGTGGCGGTGGTGGTGAAGCACAACAACCCCTGTGGCGTGGCTGTGCGCCCATCGCTGGCTGCTGCCCTGGAGGCGGCGCTGGCTGCCGACCCGGTTTCGGCCTTTGGGGGCATCGTCGCCCTTACCCAAACCTTGGATCGGGAGACCGCCCAGCGCCTGGCGGAGCCTTTTTTGGAATGTGTAGTTGCCCCCGCTTGCACCCCAGAGGCGGCTGAGCAGCTGGCGGCCAAAAAAAACCTGCGGGTCTTGGTCTTGCCGGACTTTTGTGTGGGGCCGGCCCAGACCCTTCGCACCCTGGCCGGGGGCTTCCTGGTGCAAGAGGCGGACCGGCTCCAGGGATCCGACCGCCAACAGTCCTGGCGGGTGGTGACCGAGCGCCAGCCCACCCCGGCAGAGTGGTCAGATCTGGAGTTTGCCTGGATCGTTTGCAAGCACGTGAAATCCAACGCCATTGTTGTCGCCCGGCAGGGACAGACGATGGGCATTGGGGCCGGCCAAATGAACCGGGTGGGGGCCGTGGAGATCGCCCTCAGGCAGGCCGGCGCGCGGGCGGCGGGAGCGGTTTTGGCCAGCGACGGCTTTTTCCCGTTTGCCGACAGTGTGGAGGCAGCCGTCCGGGCCGGGATCCGCGCCATCATTCAGCCGGGAGGCAGCATTCGGGATGCCGATTCCATCGCTGCCGCTAACGCTGCCGGTATTGCCATGGTCTGCACCGGCAGGCGTCACTTTTTGCACTGAGGGCAGCCCAAACTCTCGCAAGTGGCAACGCCTGTCACGGGGTGGGATCCCTCGGCTCGCTCGCACAACTGCCGCAGAGCCGCCCGATCCACGTAGGCCTCGCTGAAATCGGCGCCGGCAATCTGCGCCCCCTGCCAAGCCGCTCGCGCGGCAATCGCCCCTGTAAGGTTGGCCCCCCTGAGATCGGCTCCGGCCAAATTGGCCAGATCCAAGAGGCTATTGCTCAAGTCGGCGCCCGACAGATTGGCCTCTGCCAGATTGGCTTTGGTAAATGCCGCCCCCGCAAGGTTGGCCCCATGCAGATCGGCGCCCTGCAAGTTGGCCCCGACAAAGCTGCTGCCCCGACAATCTTGGCCGGACAAATCCTGACCCTGCAGATCGGCATTGCTGAAATTGAGACGGGTTTGGCTGCCTGCCGGGGCTCCCCAGAGGAGCCACAGCAACAGAATGGCCGCCAGCAAGATGCCCAGCTTCCCGAAGTTGCGCCGGCAGGTCGAGGGGTTGGATTTTGCAGCCATTGGGGATCCCTAGATTGCTCGGCCACCATTCTTGCCGATTTTCTTCTCGCTCATCACACAGGGGCTGCTGCAAACTTCGATGCACCTCCCCTTGCAGCAGAGATTATCCGCCGTAGGTCACATTCCGCTCGGTGGTGCGAAATTGCAGGATCGTCAGCCCCACCACAATGAGAAACAGCACAATGGATTGCGCAGCAGCCCTGCCCAAATTTCCCGAAGACACTCCAATTTTGTAGATCTCGTAGATCAACACCGAGGTGGATCCCGAAGGGCCGCCGGCAGTCAGCAAATCAATGGTGCCAAAGATATCGAAAAATGCATAGGTCATGTTGGTAATCACCAAAAAGAAGGTGATGGGGGAAAGCAGGGGTAGGGTAATGGCAAAAAAGCGACGAAGAGCGCCGGCTCCGTCAATGGCAGCCGCCTCCAGCAGATCTTTGGGCAGATTTTGTAGACCGGCCAGGTAAAACAAAATGTTGTAGCCCATCTGCTTCCAAACGCTGGCAAAGATCACCACCCAAGGGGCCAAGTTGGGATCGCTCAGCCAGTTCAAACGTGGGATCCCTACCAGCCCCAGTAAATAGTTAGCTACGCCGCCCAAAGGGTTGAACAGGATGAAGAAGATGATCCCGGCCACCGCCGGCGAAATGGCGTAGGGCCAGATCAGCAAGATGCGATAGATCGCCGCTCCGCGAATGGGCTGGTAGGCCAACGTGGCGATCAACAGGGATCCGCTCAGTCCCAGCACCACGATGGCCGCCGAAATGGCAAAGGTAATCCCCAGGCTGCGCAGATAGGCGGCATCCGTCAGCAAGGCAGTAAAGTTATCCACACAAACGAAGCGGCTGCGCGGCGCCCCCACAAAGGTGAGCAGGGTGGAAAGGCGCAGGGTATCCAGCCCTGGGTAGTAGAGAAACACCACCAAGATCGTGAAGGTGGGCAACAGAAGCAGCCAGGCCAGCCACCCCTGCTTGAAGATACCCCTCTCTTGGGGAGTTGCTCTTTGGATCCCCAGGCGGCGCTCCTGTTCCTTGCGGATCCACGCCAGCAGCGGCCAGAGGGGGATGGCCATGCCCGCCAGCACCAGCCCCACGCCAAAAACCAGGTCGATAACCTTACGCTCCGGCGCAAAGGTGCAAAAATCCAGCGGCACCATGAAGATCAGGGATCCCAGCCCTCCTGCCAGCCCCCCCAGAGCCGCCCCCAGCAGCACAGGTCGCTCGATGCGCCGAAAACGGGATCCCACCCAGAGGGCCCCTGACAACCCTGCCAGCAGTGGCACCAGCACTTGGATCCATTGCCCCATGTTCTCTCTCCCCTCTAACCTTGCAAAAGCCAGGAAAGGGGCAGGCCGCCGCCCACCCCCTATCCTCGATTTCGCCGTCAATCTGGCGGCATCCTAGCTCCTAACCAATTACTGATAGAGGGAGTTGTACTCGGCCAGCAGGCGGTTGGCAGTCTCGTTGGCCTTGGCCATGGCTTGGGCCGGCTCCCCGCCTTTGAGCATGAGATCCTCCATGGTTTGGGTGACCACATTGCGAATCTCGGGAAAAGCCCCCAACAGCGCCCCACGGGTGGCAGGAGTGACCTTGGAGTTGTTGATTTGGTCGCTGGCGGTGAAGAAGTTGGGGTTTTCCTTGAACCAGCCCTGCGACTCCAGCAAGGCTACCGAGCTTTTGCGAATGGGCAGATAGCCGGTTACCTTGTGCCATTCGGCAGCATTTTCGGTGTTATTCAGCCACAACATGAAGGTCAGCGCCCCCTCTTCCACCTCTTTGGGCAGATCTTTCACCAACCAAAGGCTGGCGCCCCCAATCAAGTTCCCCGTCCAACCCTTGTCGGCGTTGTAGGGCATGCGGGTGGTGACCAGCTCGATGTTGTTCTGCTTGGCGGCGTTGGTGATGTTGGCCGCGTCGGCGCTGCTGGTGATGGCCATGGCAACGGTGCCGGTTTGGATGGCCTGCTCCGTGGCCGCCCAATCCCGCTGCTTGCCGCTGTAGATGTAGTAGCGTTTGTCGTACATCCCTTTCCACCAAGTAGCAATGGCTACTGAAGGCTCCGAGTCCAAAAAGACCTGGGTGGCCCGGGCGGCACGGCCATTTTCGTTGTTGGCCAAGAGAGCATCTTGCTGCGCCATCCACTGCTCGTAGAACCAGCCGTGGTTGGGCCAGGTGACGCAGCCCTGGGGCGCATCGGGAAGCGCCATGATCTTCTCGCAGGCGGCTTCCAGCTCCTGCCAGGTGGCCGGCGGCTTCTCGATCCCGGCTTTCTTCAAAATGGCGGTGTTGGAGTAGAGGATGGGGCTGGAGCTGTTCCAGGGCATGGAGGTGAACTTGCCGTCCAGGGTGTAGTAGCTCACCACCGGCTCGATAAAATCGTCGAAGTTCACCGGGATCCCGTTCACCTCGGTGCGGTTGCCCAGCGC
>NZ_JANSJB010000075.1:11651-13228 GCF_047462355.1 Synechococcus sp. H55.9
CCTGAAGGGGCAACCCATCCGTCGCACCACCACCATCAACCCCCATCCGTGAAGGATCCGGAGGGATCCCCTGCTCAAGGCTGCCCGACCTGCTGCCGCAGCGCCTGGATCCCTGCGGCTAGACCCAACAGGACGATCAGCAGCAGGGTGCTCAGAGCTGCTGCCTGCTGAGTATAGCCTCCCTGTTGCAAGCCAAAGATGAGCCACCCAAAGGTTTCCGAGCGGGAGGTTACCAAGAGGGCAGAGAGGGTCAGCTCGGCAAAAGATTGCAAAAACACCAGCAACACCGCTGCCGTTAAGGCCGGTGCCAGCAGGGGCAGCAGAATGTGGCGAAAGGTTTGCAGCAGAGATGCCCCATCCAGGCTGGCTGCCTCCTCTAGGCTGGTGTCCAGGCTGCACCAAGCAGCTTGCAGTGGCTGTAGCGCCAGGGCCAAGAACCGTCCCAGATAGGCCATCAGGATCAGCCCTAGGGTGCCGTAGAGGCTCAGCCCCGGCAGGGGCGGGGGCAACCACACCAAAATGAGGGACAACGCAAAAATCAGGCCCGGCAGGGCATAGGGCAAGTCCACGAGGAAGCTGAGCAGCGCCAGCAGCCGTACTTTCAACCGGGTCAGGGCATAGCCCAAGATCGTCGCCATCCCGCTGCAGAGCAGCGCTGCTCCTCCCGCCAAGCCCAAACTGTGCAGCGTGGCGCGGCGGGCCCGCTCCAGCTCAAAAAGAACCAGGCGGAAATGCTCCAGCGTCAGGTTAGACCAGACTAAGGGCAGGCCATAGGCCCGCAGCAGGGCAGTTGCAGCCATGGCCAGCAAAGGCCCGAGAATGAGCAGCAAGGCTGCGGCGAAGAGGATCCCGCTGAGCAGCCAACCCAGCCAGCCCAAGCGATAGGGATCCGGAGGGGCCTCGCCTGGATCCAGCCCCTCCTGAGGCTGCTGTGACCAGGCCAAAAAGAAGAGGGCCGGCAGGCCAAAGAGCAACGCCAGCGCCGCGCTGCGCCCAAACCCATCCCCGCCGAAGTTGATCACCTCTTGGTACAGCAGGGTGGGCAAAGTCAGGTAGCGTCCTGGGATCCCCAGCAAGGCCGGGATCCCGAAATTGCCCCAGGCCCCCAGGAAGGCCAGCGCCGCCGCTGCCGCCACAGAGGGCCGCAACAGGGGCAGGGTGATGAAGAGCCAAACCTGCAGCAGGTTTGCCCCATCCAGTTGGGCCGCCTCCTGAGCTTGCCTGGAGAGCCGGCTCAAGCCCGCCACCAGCGTCAGGTAGGCAATTGGCAGCACAAAAAGAGCCAGCAGCAGAATGATCCCCCCCGGCGTGTAGAAGCTCCACAGGGATCCCTGCTTCCCCAAAATCCAGCGCAGTCCCTGCTGCAAATAGCCCACCGGCCCGGCCCATTGGATCCAGGCCAAGGCCAAAACCTGGGGCGGAACCACGAGGGGAGATAAAAAGAGCACCCGCAGGATGCCGCGGCCCGGCAAATCTGTCTGGGTGGTGAGTACCGCCAGCACCAGGCCGCCGACCAGCGCCAATGTGGCTGAGACCGTCGACACCCAAAGGCTGTGAACCAGCGCCAGATGGACGCG
>NZ_JANSJB010000076.1:0-5858 GCF_047462355.1 Synechococcus sp. H55.9
TAGTCCACCCGCACCGCATCCAACGGGATCCCCTCGCCGCTGATGAGGATCCCGGTTTGTCCGGTGGCCAAAAAGCGGGAGCGCAGTCCCCGTCTCAGGCTGGCCCGGTGCAGCTCCAGGCTGGCGGACATTTTGCCCACGCTCATGTCGGTGCCCACCGTCAACACCCGTTTGCAGGGCAAGGTGCGGGCCAAAGCTTTTCCCACCGACAGGTTGGGGGGTTCGCGGCGAATGTCCCAGATCCAGGCTCCCGGCTGCAGCCACTGCCGCAACTGGGGATCCTCGGCCAGAGGCGTGTGGAGACCGTTCACCAGAGATAGGCCGGCTTGCAGGGCTTGGCGCAACTCCTCCCGCCAGGCTTGTGGCAACTGGCCGCCCGAAGGGGCAATCCCGATCACGAGCACTTCAGGCCGGTAGGCCAGCGCCTCCGCCACCGAGGCCACAATGGGAATGGCTTTGGCGATGCCGGTCAGATGAACCAGGGATCCCCCCGCCTGCTCCCGGTCGATCACCGCCACCACCGGGAAAGGCCCGTAGCGCAGCAGCCCCAAGCCCGTTTTGCCGTGCTCCCCCAGCAGGCCACCGTGGAGCAGGATGGCCACCCGAGTTTGGCTGGATAGGGATCCCGGCTTTCCCATTACTCCTCCCGCAGCTCTACCCCCAAGCCCGGTCGGTCGGTGGGGATGAGACGGCCCTCCTGCAGGACGGCCCCGACGAAGGGATCCTCGACAAGATTGAGGTGGCTGTCCAAATCCAGATAATCCACCAGTGGGGCCAAGTGGGCCGCCGCCGTATTCCCCAGAGCCGTGTTGCTGTAGCAGCCCAGCATCACCTGCAGCCCGTAAGATTTGGCCGTGTGGATCATGCGCCAGGCTTCGCTGAGGCCCCCACATTTCATCAGCTTGATGTTGATGCCGTGGACGCGATCCGCCAGGGCAGGAATATCGCGGCTGTCGCAGCAGCTCTCATCCACAAAGATGGGCAGCTTCGACTCGTGCCAGAGGGTGATCAGCTTCGCCTCCTGCCCCCTCTCCAAAGGCTGCTCTAGGTAGCTCACCCCTTGCCCCGCCAGCCAGTTGCTCATGCTCAAGCTCTGCTCCACCGTCCAAGCCCCGTTGGCATCCACTGTAATCAAGGATCCCAGCGGGATCACCTCTTGCACAGCAATCAGCATGTTCTGATCCGCCCTCAGCCCCAAGTCGCTACCCAGCTTGATCTTAAAGGCCCGCGCTTGGGTCTGTTCCATCCAGGCCAAGGCCCGCTGGCGGGCCGCTTGAGGGGTGGAAATGCCAATGGTCAACGTGGTGGACGGAATGCGGGAGCGATCCAGCCCCCACAACTGCCACAGGGGCTTCTCCAGTCGTTTGCCCATCCAATCGTGCAGAGCCATATCCACCGCCGCCCGCGCCGCCGACGGGATCCCGGCCTGCAGCAACTGAGCCTCGATTTGCTGGCGCTCCCAGGGGGAGTGGCGCCTCAGGATCCCTTTGGCCACATCTAGGCCCATGAGGATATCGTCCAGGGACTGGTGGCAGTCGTCGCCTAGCGAGAAGGGACAAGCCTCTCCCCACCCTTCAATCCCCTCTTCCTCGATCCGCACCCACGCCAGCGCAGCCTCACTGTAGGTACCTCGGCTGATGGTCAGGGCATAGCGCTTGTGAACGGTGAAAGCTTCAACATAAAACCGCATGGGCATCTCCAGAGGAGAGAAAGCTTTGAGGGGCAATTCCATTCGAGCTTAGCTCGGTTCCCACCGCCCCCTAGCTCAGAAAAAAAGTTATCCCCTGCCCTGTCCGCTGTCTATGGTGGAGGGCCCGCCTTTACTACTGCGACAAACCCAACACCTGTCTCATCTCCAATGGCTTTGCCGCCATGGGCATCGCCATTGCGGGGGCTTTGGCCGCTAAATTGGTACATCCTGACCGCCACATCGTGGCCGTGACTGGAGATGGCGGCTACGGGTTGATCGGGTGGCAGCAGTATGGCGTCAAGCTGGCGGAGAGCATGGGGCTCAAAGGCTACCCTGTCTCAGAGAGCAGGGCTCCTGCTGCTTGGGATAGACCACCCTGTTTGCAGAGGTCATGCACGGGGTAGCTGCCGAAGAGCTTCAAAGTTTCCGCAATCGCTTCCAGCGCCGCAATCACCTCTGCATCCAGATAGGGCTGGCCGACCGGATTCTCCAGATCGACAAAAAAGACATAAGTCCCCGCCGATTTTTTGGTGGGGCGCGATTCAATACGCGACATGTTCAAGCCCCGCTCCGCAAAGACTTGCAGCGGCTTCAGCAGCGCCCCCGGCACATTGTGGGGCAGGCTGAAGGCCAAGGAAGTGTGGGATCCTCCAGGGGAAGCGGGCGCCCCATCCTGTCGATCTGAAGGCGAAAGCGGCCCACGGCCCACCACCCAAAAGCGGGTGCAATTGTCGGGGTGATCGTTGATTGGGCAGGCCAAGACCGGCAACTGGTAGAGGGTGGCAGCTCGTTCTGAGGCAATGACGGCGGCGCCGGGCTGCTGCTGCAGGCGATCCAATTCTTCGGTGGTGGAGCGGGTTGGGATCAGCGTGGCTTGAGGCAAATGGGCTCTCAGCCACGCCTGACATTGGGCCAAAGCCTGCGGGTGGGAATAGACCTGCTCAATGTGCTGCAACTGCGAGGCACGTCCGATGAGGGCATGGCGAATCGGTAGGATCAGCGCCTGGCGGATGCTCAGCCCCTCCAGTTGCCAGAGGGCGTCCAAGGTCATGGAAACGCCGCCCTCTACCGAGTTTTCCACCGGCACCACCGCCCAGGGTTGCTGGCCGGCAGCTACCGCCTCCAAACAAGCGCTGATCGTCGGATAGGGCACCAAGGGATGGGATCCCTGGCTGTGCAGGTGAGGCTGCTCGGGGCAGGCCAGCAAAGCAGCCAGCTCCGTGTAGGTTCCGGCAGGGCCGAGAAAGGCCACCGGCGAAGCGGAAACGGTCACGTCAGCAGTGGGTAGCACTGTCGGGGGCATTCCTGCAATCAATTGTCGCTGGGGGCCAGCTCTAACTCGGTCGCGTCAGCGGTCTGGACGAGCAGCAGAGGACAGTCAGGTTCTGGGCAACGGGGATTGGCCGCCACCTTTTCCATGGCCTTCACCACCTCCAACCGGATCAGCCTCTGCAACTCCTGATCCGCTTGAATGGCTTCCAAAGTGTGAAGAGAGCCATGAAAACTGGTGGCGTAGCGAGGCTGGAGATTGTTCAAGGCCAGGGCGGCAGCATCGTGACAGAATCTCTCGCAGAAGCAGTAGCGCTGCTGGCTTTCCAGGAGGAGCATCTCGTTTATGGCTTCGAGGACGGCCCGCTCCATTTGATTTTCCAGCCTCCTCAGGGGTTTGCGTGTCTCCATGGCTGCCTCCTTGTAGCTTCCCTTACCGATGGCGAATTCCCCTTTAAGCGGGATCTGGCCAGCCGGAGTCTCTAGCGACCTCCTATCCTCTAGGGTACCCAGCTCAGCAAACAATGTTGGTGCTGGCAGCCTCTCCATTGACCAACACTCTCGGCAGACGAGCAGAAAGCCCACACAGCAGTTCGTAGGCAATGGTGCCCGCCTGGTCAGCCCAATCCTGCACAGACAAACCCATATTTGCCAGCTTGGGGCCCAGCAGCTCCACCACGTCCCCCACCTGTATATCCGGCCTCTCGGTGACATCCCACATACATTGATCCATTGTGATCGTGCCCACCTGTTGGATCAGGCCGCCGCGCACCCATCCTCGCAGCCAGCCGGAAAGCCGCCGTGGGATCCCGTCCGCATAGCCGATGGCCAGAGTGGCAATGCGACTGGGGCGAGAGGTGATGTAGCGATGTCCGTAGCTCACGCCGGTTTGGGCGGGCACGGTTTGAATGTGGGTCAGCCGCGCCTTGAGACGCAAGATCGGCTGTAAACCCGGCACCGGCAGGTGGGGAGCAGGCGACAAGCCATAGAGGACCAACCCCAACCGCACGCGGGAGTAGTGAAGACGGGCCAGAGCGCCGGCGGAGTTATCCAGATGCAACGGTGGCAAGGGATCCCCGGCTTGGCGAATCTGTTCCACCACCTGGGCAAAGCGGGCGTGCTGCTGTTCCATGGCCGGAGAATGGGGCTCGTCTGCCGTCGCCAAATGGGAAAACAGGCTACAGCCCGCCAGCTCCGGGATCCGACAAATCTGCCCCCACACGGCTGCGGCTTCGCTCCAGGGGATCCCCAAACGGGTCATGCCCGTATCTACATTGACATGCACCGGGACGGGTCGCCCGGCCCAGCGGGCCACCTGGCGCATCAGGGGGATTTGCTCGGCGCGGGTAAGGCTGACCTCCAGCCGAGCTGCCATGGCCTGCTGCAGCTCCGCCCAGGTGTTCAAAGCTCCCAAGACCAAAATCGGAGCCTGCAGCCCCATTTGCCGCAACTCGATCCCTTCCGCTAGGGTGGCCACACACAGCCCTTTGACGCCGGCAGCAACGGCCACAGGAGCCACCAAGTGGGCCCCATGCCCGTAGGCGTTGGCCTTGACCACTGCCCAGATCTCGGTATCCGGCGACAAGCGGGCCTGCAACAGCCGCAGATTTTCCCGCAACTGGGCCGCGTCGATTTCCACCCAAGCCCGACTGGTTGACAGCTCCAGGTCGATGGCGCCATCCTGCTCTGCCCCCTGGGATCCTTCCCTTAGGGCGCTCCCCTGATCCCCCCAATTGCTCCGCACTGCCTGCGGAACCGCTTCTCGATTCACCACTTCACCCCCCCACACCCAAACCGGTCGTGATTAGATTTAGCGCAAAGTCCGCTCCGGCGCCATCCACAGCAGCGGCACGTCTGGGATCCCAGCAACCGCGTCGCCGGCCAACAGCCGGCTCAGCCAAGCAGCTTGCCTTTGCGGGGACAATCCCTGGCTGAGCAGTCGTCGCAGTGCCCGTTGGAAGCCATCTCCCCCACCTGCGGGCGACAAAGAGGGATCCCCGGTCATGCGCCGCAGATCCTCCACCGCTTCGGTGTATCCCCCCAAAGCATCCACCAAGCCCACCTCCACAGCTTGCGCCCCGGTGAAGATGCGCCCATCGGCCAACTGTCGCACTCGCTCTTCGTCCAAGCTTTGTCGCCGCGCGATCATCTCTGCGTCCAACACCTGCTCTGCCCCTTTTGCTGGCAGGTGCTGGCGTCCTTGGGCCACATCGCGAATGAACTGGTCAAGGGTGTTCTCCACCAAGCCCTGCAGAAGGCGCTGCTCTTGAGGAGTGGCGCTGCGGAAGGGAGAGAGGATGTCTTTGTACTCGCCGGTTTTGAAGGTCTGCGGCTCGATGCCGTAGTTCTCCAGCAACTTGCCAAAGCTGAGGCCGCTGATGATGACCCCTATGCTGCCGGTCAAGGTGCCGGGGTTGGCATAGATTTTGTCGGCAGCACTGGCCACGTAGTACCCCCCACTGGCAGCAATGTCCTCCAGGATGGCGACCACCGGCTTGCCGGCTTCGTGTAGAGCGGTTACGGCACGGTAAAGTTCCTGGCTGGATCCCACGGCCCCGCCCGGGCTGTTGATGCGCAGCAATACAGCCTTGACGGCGCGGTCTTGCACTGCCTCCCGCAACTGTTCCACAGGAGAGGTGGGCAGGCCTACCAAAGTCGAGCCCCGTGGACCTCCTATCGTTCCTTCCAGGGTGACCACCTCGATGCGATCTGCCCCCCGCGCCGACTCCAGGCCAAGCCGAGCCGACTCTGAGGCAGGTCGTGTGCCGCCAACAATGGCCGCCATCAGGCAGACCACCAGCAAAGAAGCCGCCAAAATGCGGTTAAGCAGGGATTCCTCTGTCACAAGCCCCTCAATGTCACTGACTCTGTTCTATCACCCGGCAAGCTCCTCCGGTGG
>NZ_JANSJB010000076.1:5958-11211 GCF_047462355.1 Synechococcus sp. H55.9
CCTGGGGCTTTAGCTCAGTTGGTAGAGCACTTCAATGGCATTGAAGGGGTCAGCGGTTCGAGTCCGCTAAGCTCCATCCTCAAATAGAGAAAAGCTCCTCAGTCAGAGAATTGGGCCAGACGAGTACAAGCTTCGGATTCATCTGCGGGTGGAGTAAAGAGCGCGACATTGCTGCCGGCGAAACCCTCACCCTATGAAGGTGAGGAGATACGCAGAGCAAGAACCTCTAGCTGGGGAGAGTGTTCACAAGGACACTTTCCCCAACCCGCACTCAGGATTTGGTATGGATCCGTTTATCCTCTGGCCGAGGCAGTCAAGGCAGAGTTCATAATCGGCCAGAACCAGTGGGGCCGCATTAGGATCACCGTGTCGATAACGTGAATGATGCCGTTGTCGGCTTCGATATCCGCCTGGATAACGGTGGCATTGTTCACTTCAAACACATCCCCTTCGATAAACAGATCGATGGGGGATCCCTCTACTGAGCCCACGCTCTGGTACTTGGCCAAATCTGCCTTTTTCAGGCGACCGGGCACCACGTGGTAACACAAGATGCGGGTCAGTTGGGGGATGTTTTGCACCAGGGTGGTAATGGTGCCGGGGGGCAACTTGGCGAAAGCTGCATCCGTGGGGGCGAAAACCGTAAAGGGGCCGGGGCTTTTCAGAGTATCCACCAAGTTTGCCGCTTTCACGGCTGTAACTAGGGTGGAGAAACCCTCAGCAGAAACGGCAATATCGACAATATCAGGCATGGCCGAGATCCTTATTTTCTGAAAGTTGGGATGATAGGAAAGCCAAAGAAACAGGCAGTTGCAGAGCTACCTAGCCTGGACACAATCGAGAAGGGGAAGGGTCAATGCCTGGCACTTGAAGTCGGCTAGCGATAGTTCTGATCCTGAATGTAGGACAGGCGGGCTGCTTCTCGGATCCCGTATTCTGGTCGGGTGAAGCGATTGAGTTGTCCCTCAAAATAACGGCGGTTCATCATCAAATGCCGCGGATTGGGATCGTCCAAAGGATAGAGAAAAGCTGCCCTCCCCGCCTGGATCACGGCTGAGGTAACGTTGTACATGGAGCGCTGGAAGCTGATCCCAAGCTGGATCAGCATGTCATCTTCGCCGCGGCAATGCTTGCGGTAATACTCCACCAAATACTGGGGCAAAAAGTGGTACATATCCTGGTGCAAAAGCGTCGGCGGGATCCCAGCAGTGGCCACCGGAAACTTGTCGGCGTAGAGGATCCCATAGTGGAAGTCCAACTGGTTGGTGGGAACTTCGTTGGCCTGGGCGTTGTAGGACTTGGTGCCGCGGAAGGGAGAGGTGCGATAGAACACGGCCTCTACGTAGGGGAAAGCCGCCTCGTAGAGCCAGGTAAATCCCTTGGATTTGGGCACAATATCGTACCATTCCCCGCGAATGCGCACCCGGTGGTAGATGGGCCGCCCGGCAATGGCGAAGATCCCGTTGACCAAAAAGTTCATTGCCTCCGGCACGCTGGTGATTTTGCCCTCGTCGTAGAGGTCGCTCATCTCAAAAAAGACGGGGGCCATAATCTCCCAAAACAGGCCCAGCACCGAATACATGGTGGCCTGGCGGCAAAGTTCCAGAAACATGTCTGGAAAGAGCTTGTACAGGCCGGTCAAGAGAGGATTACCCTGACAGTAGGCGCGGATGGCGCGGTCGGCATTTTGTTTGTATTCCTCGGAATCCATATAGGGATCCAACAGGCCCCCCATATCCCGGTGCCAGAGCATGGCCCGCATACATTCTTCAGCAAATTCCATGTTGATGCGGTCATGCCAGAGGTGATGCAAAATCCGCGGCAGCTTGCGCTTGAGCTCCCCTTTTTCCATGAACTCCAGAAGTTCCGGGTGGGCCGTGGCGGGGCCGCGCCAAATGCGCAAATCTGCATTATCTCCCGCGTAGTGGTTGGCCAGCTTTAGGTATTCTTCGGGAATGATGAACTTAAAAAAGGGCAAGGGATCCACAAACACCTGCTCGGCAATGTAGAGCAGATCCCGCCAGTAGAAGTCCATCGGCACCGCATAGGCTTTGTAAAGGCCGATAATTTGCATCAGGTTTTCCGGCGTATCCGGCAGCATGGATCCCCCCGCTTCGAGGCGGTGGACTACATCCGCAAAAGGGTGGGTAGAAGGGGGAAGCTTGCGGGTTGTGAGGGTTGTCGTCATGGAAGAAGTCTCCAACTCTTCAAAAGCTCTGGATCCTTGAGGCTATGCGTCGAGATCTCAATTCGGTCTTGGACGCTTCCTGGAAGTTCTCCGATTGCTTTGGTCGCCTCCAGAGAAGGTGACCTAGGGAGAATGGGCAAAGTCACCGGCTGAGGCCAGGATGAGGGTTTGGGCCTGAGCCACCTGGGTGGATAGAGTAAACGCCAACGGTTGCGGCCATTTCACCAGGTTCATAGGCTGGATCCCAAACCAGACGATCAAGGCAGTTAAGATAAAGCCCGGGATCCGCTCCCAACCTTGCACCCGTGGGTAGTAGGCGGTGCGGTTGTCCAATTTGCCGAAGCAGGTGCGGTTGAGCAGGATTACAAAATACACCGCCGTCAAGCCGGTGCCGCAGATGCTGATCAAGGTGGGCAAGGGAAAATCTTGGTAGCTGCCCTGGAAGATCAAAAACTCCGCCACAAAGCCCACCAAGCCCGGGATCCCGGCGCTGGCCATGCCGCCCAAAATCAGCAGGGCACTCACGGTGGGCAGGCCGCGCAGGGGATTGAGCAGGCCGTTGAGCACGTCCAGATCCCGCGTTCCCACCTTGCGCTCCACCAGGCCCACCAGATCAAACAGCAGCGCCAAAATCAGGCCGTGGGAGATCATCTGCACCATCGCCCCCGTCAGGCTAATCGGTGTGGCCGCCGCCATGCCCAGCAGGATATAGCCCATATGGCCAATGGAGCTGTAGGCCACCATGCGCTTGATGTCTTTTTGGGCGATGGCCGCCAGAGCCCCCGACAGCACAGCAATGGCCCCCCACCAGGCCAGGATCCCGCCCAGATCGGCCCAAGCTTGGGGAAACAACTGCAGCCCAAAGCGAAACAGACCATAGGTGCCCAACTTGGAGAGCACCCCACCCAGCAGGATCGCCACCGGCGGCGAAGACTCGCCGTAGGCGTCGGGCAGCCAGGTGTGGAGAGGCACCAGCGGCATCTTGATGCCAAAAGCCACAATCAACGCCAAGAGTGTCAGGGTTTGGGCAGCAGGGCCCAGAGAGCTAATGCGAACCTCGGCCAGCTCAAAGGTATGGGGATCCCCTAGCCAGTAGATGGCCAAAAACGCCCCCAACAGGAAGATGGCAGAGACAGCGGTGTAAATCAAAAACTTGATGGCGGCGTAATCCCGCTTGGGGCTGCCCCAGATGGAAATAAGCAGGTAGATCGGGATCAGCACCAGCTCGTAAAAGAGGAAAAACAAGAGCAGGTTCTGAGCGGCAAAAGCCCCGTTGACCGACCCGCTCATGAGCAGAATGCAGCCGTAAAAGAGATTGGGCCGCTTCACTTCCGGCTCCGCCGTCAGAATGGCGATGAGGGTGAGCAGCCCGTTCAGGGCCACCATCAACAAAGACAGCCCATCCAAGCCCAGGGAGTAGCTCAGCCCAATTGGCGGGATCCAATCCCACCGCTGCTCCCACTGCAAGCCGGTCGCCTGCAAGTCGAAGCGGGTAAATAGGAGCAGGGAGATGGCCAGCGGGATCGCGGCCAAGACCACCGCCAGCTTTCGCCCGCCCAAGCCCAGGAACAGGAGCAGGGATCCCACAATCGGCAACACAATCAAGGCACTCAGCATCGTCTTTTTCCTCTTTTCTAAGGACTCCGTCCTGCCACCACCCAAGCCTAGAGAATGAGCCAGCCCAGCAGGGCCACCCCCACCACAATGGTCAGCACATAGGCCTGCAACTGGCCGGAGGTGGTGTATTTCAGGACTTGGCCGCCTGCCAGCACCGCCAAGCTGGTCAAATTCACCAAGCCGTCCACCACGTAGCGATCAAAGAAAGCCGTGACATCAGAGATGATGCGCACCAAAAACACCACACTGGCTCGGTAGAGCTTGGAAGTGTAGAAATCGTTGGCCAGCAGATCCTGCCAGTCGGCCAAGAAAGCCCAGTCCACCGGCCGCCGCTCCCGCGGTAGGTACAGCCAGGCTCCCAAGGCGATGCCCGCCAAGCTGGATCCCGTCATCACTCCAACGGGGATCCCTTCTAGGACGGGAATGAGATCCAGCGCCGCCAGGATCATGGGCATGTGCAGCGCCACTCCCATGGTGACTGTGCTGGGCAACATCATTGGCCAATGCACCTCTGGGGAACGCTCGCTCATCTGCTGCGGCTTACCCCCCCAAACCAGGCCGAAGACCCGCGTCAGCCCCAGCGCCGTCACCGCATTGGTAACCAGCACCACTGCCGCCCACAGCCCCTGCCCCGATTGCGCCAACTGCTGCCACAGATCCGTCAACACCCAGAAGGAGCCGAAGGGGGGCAAGGCGATGATCCCGGCCATCCCCGTCAAAAAGCACAGGCCGGAGATAGGCCGCCGCGACCACAAGCCCCCCAGGTAGCGCAGATCCTGGGTAATGCTGTTCCAGATCACCATACCCAGCGCCATCACCAGCAAGGCCATCGCCGGCGCATAGGTGAGCAGCAGTTGGTAGGCTTGTTGGGTGTGTCCTGTGCCCACCGCTACAAAGATCAAGCCCATGTAGGCGCTCACCAGATAGGACAAGGCCCGCTTGGCATCGATTTGGGCCAGGGCCACGAAGGCTCCTCCCACTGCCGTCAGTGCCCCGATCACCAGCATCACTTCCAGCACGGTTGGGGAAAGAGCATAGAGCGGTTGCAGGCGAATCAACACCCAAGCTCCCGTGCCCACCACCACCGAGTTGCGCAAGATCGAGGCCGGGATCGGCCCCTCCATCGCCTCATCCAGCCACAGGTGCAGGGGGAACTGGGCACACTTGCCCACCGGGCCAGCCAACAACCCCAGCCCCGCCAAAGTGATCAAGGTCGGATCCACAGAGATAGCTCCTGCCTGCACCGACTTTGCCCAAGCCGTCAAGTCCTCAAACTCCCAGGATCCCGTCAGGGGGTAGATGGCGATGACCCCCATCAAGAGCAACAGGTCGCCAATGCGCTTGGTCAGAAAAGCATCCCGCGCCCCTGTTACCACCAGCGACTGGTTAAACCAAAGGCCCACCAACAGGTAGGTGCCCAGAGTCAAAATTTCCAAGATGACGTAGCT
>NZ_JANSJB010000076.1:11311-12944 GCF_047462355.1 Synechococcus sp. H55.9
AGATCCCCCACCTGCAGCCAGGGCAGCCGAATCACCTGCGACGGCTGATCCCAAATTGCCACCAGCGCTCCTACACTGTGCAAGAACGCCAGCAAAGTCAGCAGCGCATTCAGATAGCCCGCCGGACGGGGTCCTGTGCGCCGGGTAATTCCTGGGGACCAGATTAGCGCTCCCGTCCACGCCACCAAGGCATAGAGGGGAATGAGCCATGCAGTTGTGATCAGCCCGTTCAAGCTCATAATCCTCCTTCGGCCAGGGATCTTGGCCAAACTGGAACACTCGCTGAGATCCTGCAAGAAATCTTAAAAAGCATCCTAGCGGAGAACCGAGATAGATAAAAATTGAACTTTCCGATGAGATCTCTAGGTAAGAGTCTATGCTTTAAGAGCGGGTAGCCAGGTGGTCTCTGTTGTTGTGACCACCTTGCTTTTTATCCTCACTACTTCTATAGGGTAGATGGGAACAAGCTCCTTGGAAACCTGAGGATCCGCGGTTGGGTGGATCCAGTTTCCGGTGCTGTTTCCGATCCAGCAGGACGGGCGCGCCCCAGTTCAGCTCTTCTCCCCAGTCCGCTACTCAATCAAGTCGCTATGGAATTGCTATTGTGAAGTTGCTATGAAGATCAAGAGCAATGCCCTAGAAAGGCGTCTTGACTTTGGGTTGCTTGACCTTGAGTTCGCGAATCCGTTTCAACATTTTTTGGAAATACTCGGCCAGGTAATCTTCAAGCGAGGTCAGAGAGGTCAGTTCAATCCCCAAGGTTTCGCACACAGCTGTCATATCGGCATGCATGGGTTCTTTGGCAGCAATCACCTCGACAAAGGCCAGCCGGTCGGCAATGTTCCAGCTCCACTGAAAGAACTGGGCCACCTTACGCGCTCCTCGCAGCAGTCCCAAGGGCATGGTGCTGACCTTGGCTTTTTTGCCGGAGAGCTGCTCGCACAGGGCGATGACTTCTTGGGATGTCCAGGCCTTGGGCCCCACCAAAGGGAAGATCTGCTGCTTGGCGCCTTCGACACTAAGGGATCGCACAGCAAACCGGGCTGCATCTAAGGTGTCGACGTAGGCTGTGGGGATGCTCTCGCTGGCTACCCAAACAATTTGCTCTTCCAAAATGGGGATGGCATACTGGCCGATCAATCCCTGCATGAAGCCCGCCGGACGAAAGATGGTGTAGGGCATCTGGGATCCGATCAAGTACTTCTCGATGTGGTGCTTGAAATTCATCAGGGGCACATTGGGGTACTCATGCTGAGCACCCATGATGGAGAAAAAGACGAAGTGGCCCACTTGGGCAGCCCGTGCCGCATTGATCAGAGCAACTTTGCCATCCCAATCCACCTGGCGGGCGCTGAGGGTGTCGGTTACCCGCACCGTGGCACAGTCGATCACCGCCTCGACGCCTTCCATCGCCGCTCGGAGCGTGCTGGGCTGCAGTAGGTTCCCCACCTTGAGGTGGGCGCCCCATTCACTCAAGAAAGCAGCCTTGGCCGGGTTTCGCACCAGACAAGTCACCTGATGCCCTTCTTCGATGGCCCGCCGCACCACCTGACGGCCCAGCGTTCCCGTTGCCCCCACAACCAGCACGTTCATAAAATTATCATTTCTTAACCTTAGGCTTAGTCTATCAGAC
>NZ_JANSJB010000077.1:0-12852 GCF_047462355.1 Synechococcus sp. H55.9
AGTCATGATGGCAAACTTCCCTGAGGAAGCGCGAAGATTGACAACACAACCTTAAAACATCCGTTAAGTTCTGTCAATTGGCTCATTGATCCTGAGAGAGGCCATGTCTCTTCCCCGCTGGATTTTAGGGATCCACACCACCACGCCGGTTTTGGGCTTGGCCCTGCTGCCGTTGGAGCCGGAGCTGGGAGAAACCCGCATTCTGAGCCGGTGGCTGGATCGGGAGATGGCAGCGCAGTTACACCCTTGCCTGAAGGAGTTCTTGGCCGGGCAGGACTGGTCGCAGGTGTCCGGGATCGCGGTCGCTTTGGGGCCGGGCAGCTTTACGGGCAGCCGTTTGGGGGTGAGCGTGGCGCGCCTGCTGGGTCAGCAGTTGCACATCCCAGTGTTTGGCTACTCGGCTTTGGCCGTCCTGGCCCGTCATGCGTGGATCCAGCAGGGATCCCCGGCACAGCCCTTGACGGTGGCGGTGCAGATGGACGCCAAACGGGGAGAGTGGTATGGCGGTGTGTACTGGGTGGGGGCCGAACATCTGGCTGTGGCAGTGGCCGATCAGCTCTGGGCGGAAGCGGCTTGGCAGGCGACTCTCCGAGGGTGGCCGCAGGCCTTATCTGTGGATGCCGCCGATTTTCTGGATCCTGTGCCGGTGGTGGCGTTGGCAGAATTGGCCCACGCCGATTTCCGGGCCGGGTTGCGCCCTCAGTGGCAGGAGGTGCTGCCCATCTATGGTCGTCGTCCCCCCATCGATCCCCAGGTGCTGAATCCGAGTGCCCCCTGATCACGGTAAGATTGGGAAGTCTGAGCAACGGATCCCTCTGCCGACATGATCTCAAGCAACGATTTGCGCCCTGGCGTCTCTGTAGAAATTGACGGAGCTCCCTACAAGGTGATCGAGTTTCTGCACGTGAAACCCGGCAAGGGAGCGGCCTTTGTGCGCACCAAACTCAAAAACATGCAGACCGGCAACGTTGTGGAGAAAACCTTCCGCGCCGGGGAAACCCTGCCGGCGGCCACCATCGAAAAAGTCGAGATGCAATATCTCTACGCAGAGGGGGACAACTTGGTGTTCATGGACATGGAGACCTATGAGCAGGCCCCCATTACTGCCGCCCAAATTGGCTCCGCCGTGAAATACCTGAAAGAAAACATGCAAGTGTCAATCCTGCGTTGGAATGGGCAGGTGATCGATGTGGAGTTGCCCAACACTGTGGTTCTGGAGGTGGTGGAAACCGATCCAGGGGTGAAGGGAGATACCGCAACTGGGGGAACCAAGCCGGCCAAGCTGGAGACCGGTGCTGAGATCCAGGTGCCTTTGTTCATCAAGGTGGGGGAACGGATCCGGGTCGATACCCGCACCGACACCTATCTGGGCCGCGAGTAGCTTCTTCCCCCGGCTTAGGGATTTCCGTTGTGGACAGGTGATGCATCAGGAGTGAGCCTTCCCTTGGATGTTGTCAATTGGCAGGAAATTCGTCTTCTCCTGGCCGCTCTGCAAGAGAGCGATGTAGCCGAACTAACCCTGGAGTACAAAGATTTTCGCCTCACCTTGCGCAAAGGGAGCGCCGAAGCTCCTCCTCCTGCCGCTCCACCGCTGGCCCCCTCCCCTGCTTCCCCTGCAGAAGCTCCTCCTCCTGAGAGCGCTCCCAAGCCTGCCCCCAGCCACTGGGTAGAGGTGACGGCGCCGATGGTGGGCACCTTCTACAGCGCCCCTGCCCCCGGAGAAACGGATTTCGTCCAGGTTGGCCAACGGGTGAACAAGGGTCAAACTCTCTGCATCATCGAAGCCATGAAGCTGATGAACGAGATAGAGGCCGAAACAGCAGGCGTGGTGAGGGAGATTTTGGTGAGCAACGGCCAGCCGGTCGAATTTGGCCAAGTTTTAATGCGACTGGATCCCACGGGGTAAAGCCAGGGTGGCGCTGCCCTCCCTTGGTGCTTTATCCTGGGGGCAATAAGCTGAAGTGCAGCAGCGACACAGTCTTGAACTGGGAGCCTTCTTGATGCCTCGGCGCTCTTCTTCCCAGAGTGGCTCTACCCCATTCCCCTTTCTGGAGGGGCGGGGTGCTGCTGATGGTGAGGCTGAGTCGAGCTTGCCGCTGGGGCAGCGTTTGCTGCGGGCAGGGCTCATTTCCCAATCCCAGTTGGCCCAGGCCCTGCGGGAGCAGCAGCAAAACCACCTCAAGTTGGGAGAAGTGTGCCTCGAGCACGGCTGGCTCACCCTGCCCGATCTCTACCGCTTTTTGCCCAGCCAGTCCCTTTCTCTGGGGGAGATTTTGGTGGCGCTGGGCCATTTGGATTTCGAGCAGTTGCGGGTTGCTCTGGCCCAACAGCGTCGTTACGGGCGGAAACTGGGGGAGATTCTCACCTGGAAAGGTTGGGTACAGCCGGCCATTTTGGATCGCGCCTTGGATGTGCAGGTGCAACTGCAACAGATGGCTTCCTCCAATGCGTGGGAGGCGCTGCAGCCTTTTTTGGCCAGGGATCCCCAGCCAACCCCCCAAAGCTCTGCAGCCGGGGATCCTCTCTGGGGGGTGGAGCCGGCTCTGCCCGTACCGGAAGAGGCCAGGATTCGGCCACCCGGGCTTGACTCTGAAGTTGGGGAAGTTCCCGTCTCCAGAACAACAGCCACGGCAGCCCTAGATCCTTTTGCTGATGAGCCTCAACCGGCCACCTTGGCCGACTACCGCAAGCAAGTGGAAGCCTTGCAGCTGCAAATCGAGCTCCAGGAACAGGAATGGGATCGGATCCTGGCCAACATGAATCAGCAGATTGCCGATTTTCAAAGCCAGTATCAACAGCGCATTCAAAAACTGGAAGCCACCATCCGCCTCCAACAAGTGGAGCTCCAGCATCAGGCCACGTTACAGCAGGATTTGCGAGTTTGGCGGGAACAACTGCAACGGCTGGAAACGGAGTTGGCCCTTGTCCGCGCTGCGGAGCAAAAAGCGCAGCGGCAGTTGCAAACCCAGCGAGACTGCTATCAATCCGAATTGGAGCAGTTGCAAGAGCAGATCCAAATTCTGCAGAAACGCCAGTTGGACTCGGTGCCCGGCAGTGTTGTGGCCGACCTACGCGCCCAATTGGAGGCCGCACTTCATCAGATCCAGCAGCTCCGGTCGGAGCGGGATCAGTTGCAGGCCCAACTGGCCCGGCAAGTTGCAGAGTCAGAGGCTGCCCTATCCCCGCATCTGGACGCTTCCCGGCCCGAGCAGGTTGCCACCCCAGAGCAACCGATTGCGGAGCTGAGAGCCGCTGTGCAGAGGTGGCAAGAGCGCTACGCTCAGCTACAGCAAGAGCACGAAACCCAAATGGCGCGGCTTTCCGGCTACGTTCCCCCAGAGCAGGTGGAGAGCTTGCAGGCGCAGCAACAACAACTGCAAGCGGAAGTGGCGCGGTTGATGGCAGCCAACCGTGACTACGAAGCGCACATTGCCCAACTGGAGGAGCAACGGCAGCAGAGCGAAGCTTTGATCCAGCAGCTCAGGGCAGAACAGGCTGAGGCCGAGCAGCGCATTGTCCAACTGGAGGGATCCCTGCAAGCCCGCCAGGAAGCCCTGGAACAGGCTCAGCAGCAACTCAAAAGCATGGGATCCCGCCTCAGCGCCCTCCAACAGCAGCAGGCCAACTTGACGGTGGAGCTGCGAGACGCGCGGGAGCTGCTGGCGGCCTACCGACAGAGCTTGGAGACTTTACAAGAGAACCTCAAAGTTGAGCAGAACCGCAACCGTCTGCTGCAGGTGAGTTACGAACAGCAGAAGCTGATCGCCGAGGCCGCCCAAGCCCAGTTGAGAGCAGCCAACCTCCCAACCGCCAAAGAGGGGTTGGCGCATTCGTCTGGGCCTGCCAGGGGGACGGAGGAGCCTGGGCTCAACGCCGGGGAGCTTCCCGCCAATCCTGAAGACCCGCCGACGGATCCCTTGTTGGCGGAGCTTACCCCGTGGGCCAGGCATCTGTTCCAAAACTTGCAGGAGGCGGGCCTGCTGGATCGGCCCCAGATCGAACACATCCTCAGCCGTTGGCAACAGGCGGGGGGCAAGCTGACGACAGTTATCGGCGAGTGTGCGGGCCTGAAGGCGACCACGATCAAATTCTTTGCCGATGGGGGATATTCGGCCCGGCTGTCGGGGTGCCACACGCTGGGAGAGTTCCTCAAGGCTGCCGACTTGTTGGCTGCTGAGGTGCTGGAGTTCTTGCCGCCAATGGATGAAGCTTCCCCACACTGGGGGGATTCCTTGGTGGAGCGGGGGTTGTTGCGACCGGAGACGCTGCAGTATTTCCGCAAGCACTTCCTGTCGGCTCCCGCCAACCGATAACCTCATCCTCTCCTGCTGAGATGATGTTTGGAGTTGCAGCCGCCGAGACCCCTGACCCGGTGAAGGTCTTGCCCCCGCAGCGCATTGTTGGCCAGGAGATGGCAGCGCGGCTGCTGGTGGCGGCGCTGGAGAAGGGGCGGGTGACTTCCAGCTACTGTTTCTTGGGCCCCCAGGGGGTGGGTCGGGGGCTGATGGCCCGGTGGTTTGCCCAGGCACTCCTGTGCGAAGCCAGCTTTGGGATCCCTTGCGGCAAGTGCTCAAGCTGCCGTTGGCTGCTGGCGGGCAACCATCCCGACCTCCATTGGGTCAGCCCCACCTACCTGCACCAGGGCCGTCTGATCCCGGCAGAATCCCCGGAGGCGCAAACTTTGCAGCGGCGCTCGCCACCCCAAATTCGCCTGGAGCAGGTGCAGGGAATAGCTCGCTTTTGTTCCCGTAGGCCGATTCCTGCGAGGACTCCGTCCTGCTTACGCGAACGGCGCTCGGTGGTGGTGCTGGAGGGAGCAGAAACCTTGGCAGAAAGCGCTGCCAATGCCTTGTTGAAAACCCTGGAGGAGCCGGGCCCGGCTCACATCATTCTCATCGCCTCCCAGGCGGCCTCCCTGTTGCCAACCCTGCTGTCCCGCTGCCAGATGGTGCCGTTTCGCCGCCTCAGCCCAGAAGAGGTGGAGCGGGTGTTGAGTGGGTTGGGTTGTCCAGATCTGGCAGGGATCCCCCGATCCGAGCTGATCGCCTTGGCCCAGGGCAGCCCCGGCCTGGCGTTGCTGGCCCAGCAGCACCTGCGGGAGATTCCGCCATCGCTACTGGAGGAACTCAAACGTTGGCCTTGGCACTTTTCTCTTCAGCAGGCGTTGGAACTGGGCAGAGCGGTGGCCGGTTTGGAGCTGCCGGCGCAACTGTGGCTGATCGACTATTTGCAACAGCATTTCAGGCCTACAGCCCCCTATCGCGAGTGGGCGCAGGGATCCCGTCAGGCAATCCAGCAGTTGGAGCGCATTCGCCAACAACTTTTACAACTGGTGCAGCCGCGCCTCTGTTGGGAGGTCAACCTTGCCAGGATTAGGCCGGGTGGGTGATGTGGTAGCTGCCGTCGGCCTGTACCCAGGCGATCTCCGGGATCCGACACCGGCGGGCGTAGGCTTCGATCTCTTCGGGGTCCCGATCCAGCAATTCCAGCTCTACTGCTTCTGATGCTCGCCAGCGGGCGGCCAAAGCCAGCGCCGCCGGGATCCCCGCCGGCACCAGGGGCACCACCAACCGCTTGCAGACCATCGCCTCGGTTTGGGGATCAGGGGGCAAGAGCCGCAGCAGCGTATCCGGCAGCAGGGTAAAGCCGATCCCCGGCTGTTCCACTTGCTGAGGGCTGTAGAGGGCATGCAGCCGGTCGTAACGTCCTCCCAAGGCGATGACCTCCCCGGCGGCCACCGCCTGAAAAACGATGCCGGTGTAGTAAGCCAGGGTTTGCAGCAGGCTCAGATCCAGCACCACCTGCACTCCATGATCCTGGAGCACCTGGCAGAGCTGCCGCAGATCCCGCAGCCGCTCAGGCGGCACTGGCAGCCGCGCCAGGTTAGAAAGAACCTGAGCGGGCTGGCCCCGCAGCCCCAGGATTTGCAGGCCAATCTGGCGGGCGGCTTCCGGCAAAGGGGCCGATTCTAGGTAAACGTAGTCGAGCCGGGCAATGGCACGGCGCACCGCCGCTTGAGCCGTGGGGGCAACTGGGCTGAGCAGGCTTTCGGTCAGGCCCACATCGCCCAGCAGCAGCGTCCAAGCGGAGATGCCGACCGAGCGAATGCAATCGGCCAACAGCAGCAGGATCTCGGCATCGGCCAGCCATCCGCCCGCCCCGATCAGCTCCACCCCGGACTGAAAAAACTCCTGGCTGCTGTAGGATCCCTCCTCCCGCCGGCTGTTGCGGAAAACGCTGCCGTGGTAGTAGAGCCGCAGCGGCAAAGGCCCGCCGGCTAGACGGGTGGCCGCCGCCCGCACAAGGGAAGCGGTGAACTCCGGGCGCAGCCCCAGCATCATCCCTTCGCCATCCCGCAGTTGCAGCACCGCCTCGGCGCGGATGGATCCCCCCGCCAGCAGTGTTTCCAGCCGCTCCAGGGTGGGGGTGATGAGGCGCTGGTAGCCGTAGCGGCGAAAAACCTGGGTGAGCTGAGCCTCCAGCCTCTCCCGTCGCTGTACTTCCCGGGGCAGCAAATCGCGGGCGCCGCTGGGGGGGCGCAGGCTGCTGGAAAGGGTGGAAGCAGCTAAGGACTCCGTCCCGCTGACGCGATCGTACACAGGCTGCTCCGGCAGAGTGTCCTGCCGCATCATACTGGATCTGCGGGGTCAGCCGGGATCCCTGGGAAACTCAGGCCACTCCCAGATGGGGTCGGTGGAGCGCACCCGGTGCATCCCGGCGGCGGCAAAGCGGGCGAAGGCCGCCTCCGCCTGCTCGCTGAAATCCACCCCGCCGGGGATCACCACCGCTGAGGTGCAATCTTCCAGAAGATAAACTTTCTTAGCCAGGCTGGGATCCGTGGCTTGGATCTCCTGCAACAGGTCGTTCACCGTCCAGGCCACACAGTGGCTTTTGGCTTGGCCAGCCACGATCAGCGCGTCAAACTGCAACAGGTGGCAGATGAGGGACGCGTTTTTCTCGTCGATGGGATCCCCTTCCGGCCCGGTCAAGACCTCCGGACTGAGCACGGAATAATTTTCTGTCAAGGGGTTGGCTCCCTTGAGCTGCAGGCTGGGCTGGCTGTGGCGGGCCATGCCGTGAAAGAAGATCGCCTCTTCCACCGCCGGCACCAGAGCATGGCCGATCCCTCCCAACATGGAGTGGTAGGGCCAGACGATGAGGGGATATTTGCCCCCTTGCTCCAACTGCTCGGCGTAGTGCAGGGCATAAACCTGCAGCCGCGTCAGATCCCCTTGGGTGAGGTTGGCAGCCATTGCGGGGTTCACCCGCCACCGCCCGCAGCGAATATCGGCTGCCGAAATGGCCGTGGCCGGTTCAGGATGGGCTCCCTGCGCGTCCACCCAAAAGACGGGGTGGAAAATCTGCATGGCTGTGTGGGTGTCGAGGGTGGCGATGATCTGGGTGATGTGGGCCAAGTTGCGATAGATAAACTGACAAAGCCGTCGATTGTCTTCCACCGCACCCAAACCGCTGGAGCCGGCCACAAACAGCTCAAAGCCAGGGATGCAAAAGGTATTCTGCACATCGATCAGCAACAAGCCCACCCGCACCCGATCGGCCTCTGCCGGTGGGATCCCGTGCTCCTTGGCCCAGCGCTCGGCTTCTGCTGCCCGCTGTTGGTAGGGCACCCGCCAGATCTCTCCCACCCGCTCCGGCGCAAAGTGGGGCGGCAGGCCCGCCGGCGCCTCAACAGCTAGCTCCTCTAGCATGGGATTCATGGCGTTCTTCCACTGCAACTTGGCCGACCTCGCACAAGCGCGCTCAGGGTTGACGGGGTCGGGTGGATACTTATGGTTAATCTTACTATAAGTCGGGGCTATAGTTTTGCCCAGGTGGCCGCTCATGTTCTCGGCTACGTTTGGGTTGGGTGTTTTGTCAAGACTGGTTTTTCCAGTCTTGCGGGGGTTGTGGTGCTGCTTGTGGATCCCTGACAGGCAGGCTTACTTATGGTAGGTTTCACTATAACTTTGGCGGCAACCCGCCGCGTGCTCCCGTCCCCCTCCACCTGCCCTGAGGTTTTTCATGTTGAGCCCTGATTTCTCGTCGTTGCGGCCCCAAGACTATGGTTTGCTGACGGATCTGTACCAGTTCACCATGGCCGCCTGCTATGTGGGGGAAGGGTTAGAGGCTCAGCCTGCTGCCTTTGAGCTGTTTGTGCGGCGGCTGCCCACCGACTATGGCTATCTGATCGCCATGGGGCTCGCCCAGGCAGTGGACTATCTGCAGCAGCTCAGCTTTGCCCCCGAGGCTTTGCAGGCGCTGCGGGAAACGGGCATTTTCGCCGATGCGCCGGAGCGCTTTTGGGATCTGCTGGCCCGCTGCCGGTTTGAGGGAGATGTGTGGGCAGTGCCGGAAGGAACCGCCATTTTCGCCAACCAGCCTCTATTGCGGGTGGAAGCCCCCCTCTGGCAAGCCCAACTGGTGGAGACCTACCTGCTGGCCACCTTGAACTACCAGACCCTGATTGCCACCAAGGCGGCCCGGATGCGGGATGCGGCGGGGGATGAGGCCATTTTGCTGGAGTTCGGCACGCGGCGAGCTTTTGGGCCCCAGGCGGGGCTGTGGGCGGCCCGGGCGGCGCTGGCTGCAGGGTTTAACGCCACTTCCAACGTCTTGGCGGCTCTGAAATTGGGGCGCAAGCCGGCAGGAACCATGGCCCATTCCCTGGTGATGGCCATCGCTGCTCTCTCGGGCGACGAGACCCGCGCCTTTCAATCCTTTCGGCGCTACTTTCCCCAGGCCGCGCTTTTGATCGATACCTACGATCCCATCCAAGGGGCGCGCACGGCAGCCCAACTCTTTGCGGCCACCCATCCGGATCAACTGGGATCGCGCGGGGAAATCGGCGGGGTGCGCATCGACTCCGGAGATTTGGAAGATCTCTCTCGCCGGGTAAAGCAGATTTTGCCCCAGGGAGCGCCGGTGTTTGTCAGCGGCGACCTCGACGAACACGAGATCGAGCGTCTGCATCGCTCCCAAGCTCCCATCAGCGGCTACGGGGTGGGCACCCGCCTGGTGACCGGGGAAGGGGTCAACGGGGTGTACAAATTGGTGGAAATCAACGGGATCCCGGTGGCTAAGGCTTCCTTTGCCAAAGCTACTCTTCCCGGGCGCAAGCAGATCTTTCGCAGCCCTGAGGGAGACTTGTTGGGCCGGTTCGATGAGCCCCCGCCCCCCGGCTACGAACCGCTGTTACGCCAGATCATGCACAGGGGTGTGCTACTGGCTCCCTTGCCAGATCTAGAAGCCATCGCCCGCACCAGCCGCGCTTCTGTGCTGCGCCTACCTCAGGGGGTGCGGCAACTGCGCCAGCCGGATCCCTGGCCCATGGCCCTGACCGCGGCCTTGCAACGGGTAAAAGACCACACCCTCGGTCAGGAATCTGCCTGAGGAAAGGGAGTTTTGCTGCATTATAATGTCTTAGCTTTCAAGTCTCTGCTTCGAGATCTGAGTTTTGCTATTGGACTTGAGCCACTTCGCTGCTTAGACTTTTCCCGCTCTTTGCCCCCAACTCTATGACCCAACGTGCCTTAATTACCGGCATCACCGGACAGGATGGCTCTTATCTGGCCGAGCTGCTGCTGCAGAAAAACTACGAAGTTCACGGCATCATCCGCCGCGCTAGCACTTTCAACACCGACCGCATCGACCACATCTACGTGGATGCCCATGACCCGCAAGCCAGGCTATTTCTCCACTACGGGGATCTCACGGACGGCACCACCCTGCGCCGGATCCTGGAACAGGTGCAGCCGACGGAAGTGTACAACTTGGGGGCCCAATCCCACGTGCGGGTGAGTTTTGATGCGCCGGAATACACCGTCGACGCGGTGGCCATGGGCACGCTGCGTCTTCTAGAGGCCATCCGCGACTACCAACAGCGCACCGGGATCCGGGTGAAGTTTTACCAGGCGGGATCCTCGGAGATGTTCGGCCTGGTGCAGGAGATCCCGCAGAAGGAGACCACCCCCTTCTACCCCCGCAGCCCCTATGCCTGTGCCAAGGTGTACGCCTACTGGCAGACGGTCAACTACCGCGAAGCCTACAATCTGTTCGCCTGCAACGGCATTTTGTTCAACCACGAGAGCCCACGGCGGGGGGAAACCTTTGTAACCCGCAAGATCACCCGCGCCGTCAGCCGCATCGTGGCCGGTAAACAAAGCAAACTGTACCTGGGCAACCTGGATGCTAAGCGAGACTGGGGCTACGCCAAAGACTATGTCGAGGGAATGTGGATGATGCTCCAACAACCCCAGCCGGACGACTATGTGTTGGCTACGGGGGAAACCCACACCGTGCGCGAGTTCGCGGAACGAGCCTTCGCGCTGGTGGGTCTGCCCATTACCTGGAAAGGCTCCGGCCCAGCCGAACAGGGATTGTATAAAGACCAGGTGTTGATCGAGATCGACCCCCGCTACTACCGCCCAACCGAGGTGGATCTGCTGCTGGGGGATGCTTCCAAAGCCAAGCGAGTCCTGGGGTGGGAGCCCAAAGTGAGCTTCCCACAATTGGTGGAGCTGATGGTGCTGGCCGACTTGGAAGCCATCGGCCTGGATCCGGATCCCATCCTGGGGGAACGGCGCACCCTCAACGGCCTGCTCAGCGAAGATCGCGCCTTCATCCGCACCCAACTGGGGGTTCATTACGACTGACAAGAGGGATAAGACGGTCGAGACGGGATCCCAAAAACCGCTTCGTCCCCCTTGCCCAGATCGGGGAGTGAACGCTTAATATAGGAGATCGCCAATTCTTCTAGCTTCCTGAACGTTCGACCCTGGACATCCTTTGCTGATTTCGGAGAACTGCCCGCATGTCCCGCTACACAGGTCCCCGTCTAAAAATTATTCGTCGCTTCGGGGGACTTGATCTGCCCGGTTTGACGCGCAAGCGCCCCAAAAATAACAATCCGCCCGGTATGCATGGCGCCGAGCGCAAGAAAAAGTCTGAGTATGCCATTCGCCTAGAAGAAAAGCAGAAGGTGCGCTTCAACTATGGGCTAAGCGAACGGCAGATGATCCGCTACATGCGCAAGGCACGGCGCTCCAAGGGATCCACCGGCTTGGCCCTGTTGCAGATGCTGGAAATGCGGTTGGATTGCATCGTGTTTCGTCTGGGCATGGCTCCCACCATCCCGGCAGCTCGACAGTTGGTGAGCCACGGCCACATAGAGGTTAACGGCCAAAAGGTCACCATTCCCAGCTATGGCTGCAAAGTGGGGGACGTGATTACGGTCAGAAACAAGGAATCTTCCCGCAAGCTGGTAGCCGCCTACGCAGAGTATCCGGGTCTGTTTCTACCTGACTACCTGGAGTTTGACAAAGAAAAGCTGCGCGGACGCATCAAAGAACTGCCCCCCCGCGAGCAAATTTGCGCTCCGGTCAACGAGCTTTTGGTGGTTGAGTTCTATTCCCGTAAGCTCTAAGGATCCCTTTTGCTGCTAACTCCCCTCTCCCCCTGGGAGAGGGGCTGGGGGTGAGGGAGCAAAGCCAAGGAGATGGGTTAGAGGCTGCCGATGGCCCGCCGCAGTTGTACCAAGGCGCGGTTGTAGGCGATCACAGCATCGGAAAGGTTGCCACGGGCGGTGGTGAGGGCAGCTTCGGCATTGATCACCTCTGTCTGAGTGCCCACCCCCGCTTGCAAGCGCAGCCGGGCCAAGCGCAGGCTTTCTTCTGCCGAGGCAATCGCCACTTTGGCCGAGTCGATCTGCTCGCGGCTGGAGCTGAGGGTCAGGAAGGCTTCTTCCACCCCCCGCTGGATTTCATTGCGGGTGCCAACGAAATTGCTCACGGCCACTTGTCCATCGATCTGGGCTTGGCGGGCTTGGGCAGATGCTGCTCCCCCATCGAACCACGTCAAGCTGAAATTGGCTCCGACCGAATAGCCAACATCAAAACTGTTGCGGCTGGCGTTGAAATCGTTAACGGCATCGAGGGTGGCGAACAAACCGACCTGGGGGCCATTGCGGGCTTGGGCCAGGCGCACACGGCTTTGGGCTTGTTCCAGCTCGCGGCGTTGGCGCTCCAGCTCTTGTCGTTGGGCGAAGGCAGCGATGATGGTCTCTTCTAAGCTGAGATCCCATTCTCCCATCGGCTCGATGCGGTCGCTGGCCAACACATCGGTGGGGCTGGGAAAGTTCAGCAGTTCGGCCAGACGGCGGCGATTCAGTTGTTGGATGTTTTGGGCCGCCAGCAAGGCTTGTCGATTGTTGGCCAATTCCGTCTCTGCTTGGAGAATCTCGAAGCGCGTGCCCAGCCCGGCCCGTTCTCGAGCTTGAGCATCCCGCAGGGTGGCTTCCGAGCTTTCGACAGCAGCCTGTCTGATGGCAACCCTGGCATCGGCGCTTTGCAGATCGTAGTAGGCGTTGGCCACAGCTTGTTTGACCGTCTGCAGGGCTTGCTCCAGTTGCAGTTGGGCGACGCGCAGAGCTTCTTGGGCCAGCTTCAGGTTTTGCTCCCTGAGGCCAGTGTCAAAAGCGGTGTACTCCACCCGCACCACGCTGGCTGAGAAAGTGTGAACTTCGCGGCTTGGCCCGCCGCCGGGTGAAGGAGGTTCGCTGTATTGGTAACTGGCTCGAGTGGAGAGGCTGGGAGCAAAGGCAGCTTGAGCGACGGCCACCCCGGCCTCGGCCCGCTCGACGGCCAGCCTGGCCTGCTGCACAGTTGGGTTTTGGGCCACGGCGAGCTCCAGGGCTTGTTCTAAAGACAAGCCCTCTCTTCGCTCAATGCGCACCTGCAAGGGGGATTGGGGTACTACCAATTCTTCAGCCGTCAAGGCTCCCTGCACCGCCAGGTCAGCGGCAGGGGCGGAGTCGGCAAGGTTGGGGGGAATCGATAATGTCTCTTATACACATAT
>NZ_JANSJB010000078.1:0-2736 GCF_047462355.1 Synechococcus sp. H55.9
CAGGAAGCGCAAGCGGATGCCCGCGCCTACAGCCAGAAGGCCCCAAACGAGGCGGGGACAAGCGTGATCAGCCTGCACCGAGGTCGGGCAGACGGCAGCCCTGGCGAGGTCACAACCGAGTTCAAGACCACCGATACCCTAGTCTGGGCCATCTTGCCGGTGGGCAGCCTCCCTGCCAACGCCCAGGTGGAGATGCTTTGGTACTACGAGGGCGGAGAAGCCGGGGGCGAGCAACTGATCCGCAAGTTTGATTTTCCCTGGGATCCCTTGGCCGACACGGTGCAAGGCTTTCTCAGCTTCAGCCAACCCTACACCGGGCGCTACCGTGTCGAGGTTCAGGTCAACGGCGAGAAGATAGGAGTTGGCCGCTTCACAATTCGGTAGCCTTAGCTTGGCTCCCACTTCCAACTCTTTTCTCTCGGAGGGAGCCCAGCCTCTCTCTTAGAAGGAAGGGGGAGATAAGGCTTACAGAGAACAATTTTTGACTATAAATCCAGGCTTTTCCGGTAGGGCGATGTCCATCGCCATCTGCCTATTTTTCGCGCTGTGAAGACTATTGCGCTGAGAGTGAAAAGATAGCTCGACATTCTCTAGCGAGTTCTGATCACGGGCCTGGCTTTGAGGTTGTAGATAAAGCTGGTGCGGTACTGCAACAGCAAGTTGCGCAGGTAAAGGGGCAAGTTGCGTCGGTGGAGCAAGCGAGTTCTGCGGTAGAGCAGTGTGCGGCGACGGTTGATCGCCCGGCTGCGCTGTTGCAAAGAAGCTTGAAGAGAACGTTGAAGTGCCAGGGATCCGGGCACACGCCTCAACTTTGGCCGTAACACATCTCACCTCCAGGGCGACCATCGAAAATTAGCTCCAGTGTAGGGGATCCTCAGGAGAGCAGTCGCCAGCAGGTCAGCCTGTTCTGCCCAGCTTGCGGAGATCCTCGCTTCACTCCTCTCCAGATCTTGCAGCAACTGCCGGCCCAGAGGAGCCAGACGATACCGGTCGGTGATCTGCGATCTCGCCGGCGGGATCCCTTTTGTGCTCATGGCCCGCAACAAGGCCAACCGGAAAGGACTACAGATCCAGGCACTTCTGCACACCGACGCCGAGTCATCGAGCATGAGGGGCAACCAGGTTCTTTATATTCTTATTCAACTTTGCCAATGGCCGTTGGGCAGCAGACTTGTTACGATAGATTACGATATGTTGATCATCCTTGCTATTGTTGTCCTGTTGGGATTCTGGGCCCTGCGCCTGATGGAGCAGGCTTTTCAGAGTCAGGAGTTCTCGCGCATGTTGGCCGGGACACTGGTGGCCGCGGCTGCCGGTGGCGTCTTGACCTGTTACTTTCTCATGAGCGACACCCTACAGATGTTGTTTCATCTCCAGGCGCACTCCTCCTTTTCCCACTCTCAAGATCTGGATCTGCTTTCCGATCTGAGCTGGCTTGACTAGGCGAGGTGGGTGGATAGCCAGGCTTGAATGCTGCGGATCATCTGGTGGTTGGGGGCCAGCCAGCTTTGGTAAATCAACTGTCCAAAAGCATCGATGGGGCTGAATTCTTCCCCAACTGGGAAAGGGTAGCTAAAACCCAGCGGAGTTAGGTGATCCCCTTCCAAGTGTTGCCATTCTGTGTAACTTCGATACTTGCGGCAAAGCTGTTGGTAAAGCAGAGGAACATCGTCGATATCATCGTGGCGAAATTCCACGAGCAGGTTGTTGCTGACCGGATACTGCTCCTCGATTAAGCGATTGGTTTCTGCCGGAGAAGGCTCGAACTCCAACCACAGGTTCACAGGCGGCGAAGAGGATCCCATCCACATCCGCCACAGATCGGACAGTTGTTGTTGAGGCCAAGCTTGAGCCAACAGCCGCAGCAAGGGCAGAGCCCGATCCAGCCCGGCGTTGCTGTAGGCCAGGAAAATATTGCCTCGCCGCTGGGATCCCATGGCCAGACAAGAGAGGATCTGCAACTTACAGCCCAGGCTATGGCCCAAGCCAAACAGGGGTAGACCTAGCAAATTTTTGCTTTGCAGGCTTCTGTGCAAAGATTGGGCTGCATTGAGAGCCAGTTGAGCGTGATCGATATCGGTGCTGTAGGGGGTAGCCACAATGGCCATGCCCATGCGGGCCAGTTCTTCGAGCAGGCGGCTGTAGAACACTTGCGGGGCAGCTCCCACAAACGCTCCGCCCAGAAAGTGAATTACGGCACGGGGTTGAGCGGGCAGAAGAAACCAAGTGTGCCCATCTGTCTGCCAAGTCGGTGCCATGGTTTGCGACCTCACCTGCGATTTTGTTGGGGCTCTCCCCACAACCCGGCGCCCGGCAGTCCGATTTTGCCACTTCGCGCGGTTCCTCGCGTCCCGTTTGGCCAGCCCCTGGAACTCATGCTAATGGATATCCTGCCCAAACATGGGGATCCCCAGGCGGACTTCCGATGTAGCAAGCAAAGCTCCGTCCTGCCTCAGGTTGAAGTTCCAGCACACCTAGGGTGGGGTGTCGTGGGGGATCGTGATGCAGACTTCGCAGTTGAAAATCGACGCCTGCCCGCCGAGCCACTAACCTGGTAGGGAGATAGGTAGAAGTCGGCTTTGATCCATCGGCGCGTTCTACAGCTTTGCATCGTCGGCTGGGCAATGCTTTTCGCCCTGGCAGTAGGGGGCAGAGCATCCCTGCCGGTTCTGCATCTTTTTGACATAGAGGCTCTCCAGGCCCAAGCCGGAGAACTGCCACAACCGGTACGCCTAC
>NZ_JANSJB010000078.1:2836-12723 GCF_047462355.1 Synechococcus sp. H55.9
ACCCGCGGGATCTGATGTACGGCGGCCACCATGCAGCGGCTACCGGCAATCGCCGCCTGCTGCGGGTGCCCACCATCACCAAACGGGATCTCAACACCCTGAAGCGGGTTTACGAGCAGCCCACCCTCATGGGCCAGGTTTTCCCGGAGAGCTACCGCCGCCTGTTCGGCCAGCTTCTGCCAGAGAGAATTTTGGGAATGGCCGGCAGCTAGCGCCGCAGCAGTTGCGCTCCCCCCTTCAGCCCCATGGCCAGGAGAAAAAACAGCAACTGGGTGGCCACAATGCTGGGGCCGGAGGGCAGGTTGAAGGCAGCCGAGAGGAGGATCCCCAACACCGCACTCAAGCCCCCCAAGCCCATGGCCAGCAACACATACGTTGTAAAGTTGGATCCCAAAAGCCGCGCCGTCGAAGCAGGGATCACCACAAAAGCGCTCACCAATAGCACCCCCACCGAGCGGATCGACAGGGCCACCACCAAAGCCAGCAGCACCACAAAGGCCAACCGCTGCCAGCCCCCCTCTACCCCCCGCGCCCGCGCCAGCGACTCATCCAGGGTGAGCAGCATCTGGGCAGGCAAGGTCAGCCCAATGTACCCCAGGGCCAAGAGCAGGAGCAGGCCGCTCATCCACAAGGCCGGCAGGCTGATGCCGAGAATATCCCCAAATAGCAACTGGTTAAGGTTGCCGCGGTAGCCAGGGATCAGGCTGAGGCCAATGATGGCTAGAGCCAAGGAGGAGGAGTAGATGATGTTTAGCACCGCATCTGCCGAAAGCTGGGTGCGTTCCAGGACAAAAGTCACCCCCAGGGCAAACACTACCCCAAACACCATCAGCACCGCTGTGGGATCCAGCCCCAGGGCCACTCCCAGGACAATACCCAGCAGCGCCGAATGCCCCAAGGCATCACTAAAAAACGCCAACTGCCGAAAGATGGCAAAACTGCCCAAAAGCCCCCCCGTCACCCCCGTCAGGATGCCGCCTAGGAGAGCCCGCTGCATGAAGGGCAGCTGCAGCCATTCCACCACCTGCGCCCAGGTCTCCGGCATTGCCCCTCCTCAGTGGTGGTGGATGTAGCGGGCAAACGCGGGGCCGTAGACGCGGCTTAGCATCTCCGGCGCCAGGGCCGCTTCAGGGGATCCCTGGCAAATCAGGGAGCGGTTGAGACACAACACGCGGTCGCAGTAGCGGGACACCATCTCCAGGTCGTGGGAGACCTGCAGGATGGCCCAGCCCAGGGAGCGGCGCAGCTCTTCCAATAGCCGATAGAATTCCCCTTCGCTGAGGCTATCTAGACCAGCGGGGGCCTCGTCCAGCACCAGCAGCCGCCGCGGCCAGACTAGACAATAGGCCAACAACACCCGTTTGAGCTCGCCGCCGCTCAGTTGACCCAGGGGCTTAGAGGCCAGGTGCAGAGCCTCGGCCCGTTGCAAGGCTTTCTGGACGGCCTCCTGCCGAGCAGCTCGCTGCTGCCAGGGCCAGCGGGGCCTAAGGGATCCCCAGCCCAGGGCGACAAACTCCGCCACCGTCAGGGGAATGGCGGGGTTGAAGTGCAAGCGCTGCGGCACATAGGCAAGCTGCTGCCGCACTTTCTGGGGCAAGTACCCCGACAGACGCAGCGGCTCCCCTAGGATGTAAACCGAGCCACACTGCCGCGGCAGGATGCCCAAGATGGCCTGCACCAAGGTGCTCTTGCCGGCGCCGTTGGGGCCAACAATGGCCGTATGGGATCCCGCCTCTAGCGCAAACGACACGTTCTGCACGGCCAAGTGGGATCCCCGATAGACCGTCAGCCCCTCCACCCGCAGGACAACCTCGCCAGAATGGAAGCTCATCGCCCCCTCGCCAGCAGGTGTTCGAGAGCAGTCTGACCCACCAAGGGCAACTGCAGGGGAACCCAGGCCTTCTCTTTCTCGAAGGCGGAGACCAGGTTTTCCACGTTCTGCCGCAGGATGGTTAGGTAGTACTCCGGCTCGATCCCCTCTGGGCCAGCCGTTTCCAAGGGATCGAACACGCGGACTTGTACCCCCAGATCCCGGGCCAAGACCTCAAAGGGGTTGTCCTTCCCCACTTGTGGCTCCACCAGGATTGTCTTTAGGCCCGACTGCCGCACCGTCTCCATCACCCGGCGCACATCTTCCGGAGAGGGGCTGGCTTCCGGGATCTCCACCAGGAACTCCGCTTTGAGGTTGTAGCGCTCGGCAAAGTAAGGGGCAAGGTCGTGGAAGACCACAAAGCTCCTGCCGGCGAAGGGAGCTAATTTCTGCTCGATTTCTTTATCCAAAGCTTCCAGTTGCTCGATAAAGGCAGCGGCATTGGCGCGGTAGATCTCTGCCCCTTCTGGATCGACAGCAATGAGGCCATCGCGGATGTTTTCCACCTGCTGAATGGCCCGCCTGGGATCCAGCCAGATGTGGGGGTTCAACTCGCCGTGGCTGTGCCCATGAGAGTGTCCATGACTGTGGCCGTGACCATGAGAATGGCCATGGCTGTGGGAGTGGCCATGCTCTGGCTCCTGGGTCTGCAAAGTCGGGATCCCTTGGCTGCTGTCAATGATGCGCAGCTTCGGATTGCCGGCGTTGGCAATCAATCCCTCCAAAAAGGTCTCCATTCCCAACCCGTTGATCACCAGCACATCCGCCTGGGACAGCAGGCGCGCATCCTCGGGTCGAGCCTGAAAGTCGTGGGGCCCCATCTGGGGAGGGATCAGGGGTTTCACCTCGGCCCGCTCCCCGGCCACGGCGCGGGTAAATTGCGTTATCGGCAGGATTGTGGTCACCACCTGCGGAGGGGTGGATCCCCGTTGGGCCCGGGACTCTTCTTGGCGCATCTGCAAGCCACCCAGGATCCCGACCGAGAGGGCCGCCACCAGCGAGACCAGCGATCGCACGGGTCGGGCCGAACGCAGAGAGTTATTAGCCATGAGTCCTAATACCTCACAAGACGACAGAGACAGCAGCGTCGGAAGCGCCTGACTCCTGGAAAGCCAAGGCCCGCTGCTGCAGCAATGAGAACATGCTCACCAGGCCGTTGGAGCGGGAAGGGCTAAGGCTGAAATTGAGGCCCATCTCCCGCACAAACTCCAGGGAAACCCCCAAAATTTCCTCTGGCGCTAGGCCGCTCAACCCCTCCACCAAAATGGCCACCAAGCCCTTGACCAACTGGGCATCGGCATCTCCCTGGATGTAGACCTTGCCGTTCCTTAACTCGGTGGCCAGCCACACCCGCGAAGCACAACCCCGCACGAGATTCTCCTCTGTGCGCTGGGAATCGGGGAAAGGGGGCAGGCGCTTGGCATAGGCCAGCAGCAGCTCGTACTTCTGACGAGAAGTTCTGGCCTTTTGAAAGCGACCCACAATCTGCCGCAGAGCTTCGGGCATCAACCCACTTGCCTGAATGAGAATGATAATCAAAAGTCATCGTAGCACGCCGCCTCAGAGCCTGCCGAGGAGAAGCACTAGGTGTGGCGATGGGGGGATCCCTATATAGCTTGGCTGGCGCGCACAATGGGGCCGGCATTGGTCAGGGTCCAGCGCAGTGCTTCTTGGTTAATCTGTTCGGCAGCGGCGCCGTCGTGGGCAGCGATGGCCTTCAGGAGCCGGCGGTGAAACTCCAGCGACTCCTGCATCTTGCCTTCCACGTGGTAGGCCAGCCGCAGGTAGCGCTCGGCGTGCTCGCGCAGATTCCGGATTCGCTGGATCAACTGTTCCCGACCGGTGATGGCGTAACATCGCAGACGAAAGTGCCACTCTTGGCGCAGATAGGTCCACAAATCCTCGTCCTCGGCCAGCGTGGCAATGGCAGCCAGGAGTTGTTGCAGCTCACCCACGTCCGAGGGCGTAGCTCGCTCCGCAGCCAGACGCGCCGCCAGCCCTTCCAGCCCGATGCGCATGGCATAGAGCTCTTCAAATTCCTCCCAACTGAGGGGCACCACCCGCACCCCATAGTTGGGAACAAACTCAACCAGGTGTTCCTGGCTCAACATGCGCAGAGCCTCGCGGACAGGGGTACGGCTGACGCCGAAAAGAGAGGCCAACTGCTCCTGGCGCAGCCACTCGCCCGGCTGCAGCTTGCTGCTCAAGATCATCTCCCGCAGCTTGCTGTACACCACCTCCTGCGGCCTTTGCCCGCCCTTGGCCGGTCGGAGTTTGAGCTTGCCTTGAGCCAGCAGGTCGGCTGATTTGGCCCAACGCCTACCAGGCCGCCCTTTGGCTGGGGTGCCGTCGTTTCCTGTAGCCATCTGTGCTCCTGCTGGTTGATCCCTGGTGAGCGCGCAGGCTTGCTATTGGAAAGTGGCTGAACAAAGTTAGGAGAGGCTGTAAGGTTATGCACTATCCGGCAGGGATCCCGCGGCCTGCTTCAACTCTGGAAAGCATACGACAAAAGCGGGGGGAGTTGAAGTTGGCTGCCGGCAAAGGTGGGATCCCCTAGTGGCGGTGGCAAGGCCGGCCAATGACAGAGAGGACGCGGCCTGGCTTGGCCCGAACGGGGTAGCTTTGCCCCAGGATAACCGGTCGGTCGTGCAGAAGCGTGACTTTGCCTGCGCCTATCAATTCCCCGGCGATCTTAAAGACATCGCCTCCGAACTCAACGGCTGTGGGCACGAACTGCCCTGCCTCCATCGATTGGCCAACTTCGGGCAAAAGCTCCAGATCCCCGCTGCGAACTGCTACCTGCACCACCTGGCCATCGCACTGCCAGGGAATGTTCGCCTCTACTCCGGGGGCAAGGCGTACGCGGCCAGGTCCAAGACGTTGGGCAGAAAACACCGCTGCCCCCCCGAAAAACTGAGCCACAAAAGCGCTGGCCGGGGCTTGCCAGAGCTCCTGGGGCGTCCCGAATTGCTCCAGCTTGCCCGCCTGCAGCACCGCCACCCGGTCGGCAATGGCCAGGGCCTCTTCTTGGTCGTGGGTAACAAACAGGGTGGTGACCCCACTGGCCCGCAACAGGGCTTGCAGGTCGGCCCGGATGGCCGCCCGCAGTTGCGGATCCAAAGCCGCCAGCGGCTCGTCCAGCAACAGCACCCGCGGCGACACGGCCAGAGCCCGGGCAATGGCCACCCGCTGCCGCTGACCCCCAGAAAGCTGGGTAACTGGACGATCGGCCAGCTCGGCAATGCGGCAGAGCTCCAGCATCTCGGTGACCCTCCGGCAGATGACAGGCCTGGGGATCCGCCGCATGCGCAATCCAAAAGCCACGTTGTCGCGAACGTTGAGATGCTCGAACAGGGCATAGCTTTGGGGCACCCAGCCCACCAAGCGCTTCTCTGGCCCCAGGGAGCTTGTGTCGGCGCCGTCGATGAGAAGGCGGCCTTCGGCGGGGATCAGCAGGCCGGCCACCAAGCGCAGCAGAGTGCTTTTGCCACAGCCGCTGGGGCCAACCAACACCACAATTTCTCCCGCCGGCACCTGCAGGCTAATGTCTTCGACCACTAGGCGTCCGGGGATGTAGGCGTAGGCAATCCGGTCAAAGACGACAGAAGCAGGGGTGGTCATGCTTGTCCTACCTTGCTACCGCCCAGTCGCTCGATGGCAATGGCAGCGGGCACGACGAAGAGAAGAAAAAGGGCAGTCATGGCCGCTGCCACCTCCACCCGATTGGTGATGTAGGCAGAATACAGCTCGATGGGCAACGTTTTGTTGAGAGGGGTGAAGAGAAAGAAAGAGACGTTGAACTCTCCCATGGAGAGGGTGAAGACCAGGAGCAAAGCGGCCAACAGGGCGCTGCGGATCGAGGGGAGCGTTACATGCCATAAGCGTTGCAGGAAAGTGGCGCCCAGGGTGCGGGCCACCGCCTCTTGCTCCAGCAATGCCCCTTGGGCCAGAGCCGGCACCAGCGTGGCCACCAGAAACGGCAACGTGTAGATCACCTGGCCGAGCAGGAGAAGGATCCCGCTGGCGCGAGCTGCCGGGTAGGCCAGGATCAAGGCCAGGGCAATGGCGATGCCGGGAATGGCCAGCGGCAGATTGATCAGGGCCATCAGAACCTGCCGACCCACAAAGCGCCGCCGCGCTATTAGCCAAGCTGCCGGCAGGCCGACGGCCAGGTTGATCCCCAGCACAAGGCCCGCCAGCCGCAGGCTGAAAAAAGCATAGGGTCGCACCGTTTCCCATCCCTCCTGCAGCCACTTGCCGGTGATCCCGCCGGCCCAAACCCCCAGCGGCCAGTTGGCTGTGGTAGCCACCAGCAGCAGCAAGGGCAGGGGCGCCAGGCACAAGATCGCCGCCGCCCAGGTAAACCCCCGCCCAATGGCCAGGACGGGATCCCCTTGCGACCGGGGAAACAAGGGCTTCATGGCCGCGGCCCCCTAGATGATCCCGCTGCGGGGCGCTGTGGCTGCAGGGCCTGCTCGGCAACCTGGCCCAGGCCCACCAGAATGGCTGTGGTGAGCAAGGTCAGGACAATGCTCAAGCTGGCAGCCCGTCCCGGCTGAAAGCTTTCTGTGAAGGAAGCAGCGATCTCCAGCGGCAAGACGCGAAAGCCACGGCTGAGGGTGGCCGCCGTGCCAAAAGCCCCAAAGGCAGTGGCCAAGCTGACGCTGGCAGCGCCGAGCAAAGCCGGCAGGAGCGCCGGCAACAGCACGTGCAAGTACACCTGCAAAGGTGTCGCTCCCAACGTACGGCTCACCTCGATCACCTCCTGAGGAAGGGCAGCCACCGCCCCCCGCAACACCAACACAACCCGCGGGATCTGAAAGTACAGATACCCCAGCAGCATGCCCCCAAAGGTGTAAGCCAAGCTCAGTTGCCGCTCGCCCGTCAGCAGCAAAAAAAGCTGGGGCACCAGGCCCGTCCTCCCAAAAAACAGGATGACGAAGAACCCGATGACAATCCCCGGCAGGCTAAGAGGAATGCTCAAGGCCACAGCCAGGGCATGGCGGTGGGGATCGGCGGAGCGCTCGATGTAGATGGCTACGGGAAAGCACAGGATCAAAGCCAGCAGCGTAGAGGCAAGAGCAATCCAGATGCTGTTGAGCAAGGCGCGGCGATAGGCAGCCGAGGTAACCACCGCCCCGTAGTTCTCCAGCGTCAGGCTCCCGCCGTTCTCTTCCAGCAAGCTCTGGCGCAGCAGCACAACCAGCGGGATCAACAGCCCCAGCGCGTAGAGGAGAACAAGCGGTGCAGCCAGCCACCGCGGCCCCATCGCCGCCAACCTCAAAGGAGAGCGAAGTCCCGTGCCTGGGATCACCGCATGACCTCAGCTTTCCAGCGTTCGTTAAATTGCTCTTGCACGGCGCGCATTTGCGCGAAATCGGGCACAGTCACTTTTGCATAGGCGCTGTCCGGAAGCATCTTGGCGGCAATACCGGGATCCACACTCACCTGCCGCACGGGCCGCAGGTAGCTCTTGGCAAACAAAGCCTGCCCCTCGTTCGAGAGGGTGAAGTCGATTAACTGCTTACCCCCTTGCGGGTTGGGCGCCCCTTTGACCAGGCCGATGACATAGGGGATGGCCAGGGATCCCTCGCAGGGGATGACGACTTCAACGGGGGCGTTTTCGTTGTTTTTGAGCTGGTAGCCGTTGAAATCGGCGTCGATCAAAATGGGGATCTCGCCCTGTTGAACCAGGGCAGTGGCCGTCTGGGCCGGCAGCTGCAGGTCATTGGCCTTGAGCTGAGCCAGGTATTGGATGCCGGGATCCCAGTTCTCCAGCGTGCCTCCCAGGGCCAGGTTGGCAGCCGTGGCCACCGAATACCCGATGGCCGCCTGGGTGGGATCCAGAAAACCGACCTTGCCCTTGTACTCGTTCTTCGTCAGGTCAGCCCAGCACTGGGGCATGGGAGTGTTGCCCAGCACCTTGGTGTTGACCAAGAAGGCTACCGCACCCTGATGGATCGTCATCCAGCGGCCCTCGGGATCTTTGAGCCCTGCCGGGATCTCCGCAAATCCCGCCGGCTTGTAGGGCTCCAGCAACCCGGCTTCGGCAGCCTGAATGCCGAACACGATGCCAAAGTAGGCCGTATCCGCCTGAGGAGCCGCGGCTTCCGCCTTGAGGGCAGCCAGGGTTTGGCCGGAGTTTTTGGGATCCGAAGGAGCTTGTAGGCCAGTTTTAGCAGAGAAAGTTTTGAGCACCTCGCCCCAGTTGGCCCATTTCTCCGGGCTGTTGTAGGCCACCACCAAGGCAGCGCGCCCGCCAGTCGGCGCCCCCGTTACCGGAGGAGCCGAGGTGACCACTGCCCACGTGGTCAACACAGCGGCGATGGGGAGACCGATCAGGGGAAGCTCAGCCAGCTTTTTCATGGGACGACCTCCTTGCGCGAATAAGTGTATGCGCTTATTAGCAGGCTACACGGCCAAATTTAAGTTGACGTTAAGAGCCGGCCCCATCTCTACAGGGCTCTTCAAGAGAAAGGGAATCCTGAGAAACAGGAAGGGAGATCTTTCCGTGTCGCTACCGCGCCGAGCGATAGCCACCACTCACTCCTCGAGGTGAGAGAACCAGTTGCCAAAGCTGGCTGGCTCGGGCCTTGAAGCTGCCGGCGCTCATCAGCAGGTAAAGCCGCCACATGCGGCGGAAGCGCTCGTCGTAGCGACCAGCCAGTTGGGGCCATGCCCGCTCAAAATTGGTGTGCCAAGCTTTTAGGGTGGCCACGTAGTTAGTCCCAAAGTTGTGCCAGTCTTCCAGCACAAACAGACCTTCAAAGGCCGCCGTGATGAGGCCAGGTGAGGGCAGCATCGAGTTGGGAAAAATGTAGCGCTCAATCCACGGATCCCGCCCCTGGTAGGCAACGTTGGCGCCGATGGTGTGGAGAAGAAACAAGCCATCGTCTTTGAGAAGGCGACGGGCTACCCGCATGAACGTTCGGTAGTTGCGGTAGCCCACATGCTCAAACATGCCAACAGAAAGGATCCGATCAAACTTTCCTTGCGTCTGGCGATAGTCTTCCAGCCGGATCTCTACCGGTAGGCCGCGGCAGCGTTCGCTGGCCAGCTTGGCCTGCTCTTGCGAGACGGTGATGCCCACCACCTGCACCCCATAGCGCTCGGCCAGGTACTGTGCCGTGCCTCCCCAGCCACAGCCGATGTCGAGCACGCGCATGCCGGGCTGGAGATCTAGCTTGCGGGCAATGAGATCCAGCTTGGCTTCCTGGGCTTCGTCGAGGGTTTGTGCCCCCCCATCCCAATAGGCACAGCTATAGATCAGGCGGCGATCCAGCATGGCCTCGTAGAGGTCATGGCCAAGGTCGTAGTGGCGCTGGCCAACCACAAACGCTCCCTTACCCCGCTGGCGGTTGATGAGGCGACTGTCCAAGGCAAGCAGGAGCCGAACCGGCCAGCCCACTTGCTCCACTGCCTGACCGGTGAGGAGACGACAAACCAACTCGTCAATAGCCTCACAATCCCACCAGCCCTCCAGGTAGGCCTCGCCAAAGCCCAGGGATCCATAGAGCAGGCAGCGCAGGTAGAGCCGCTCGTCGCGGACTTGCAGATCCCAGGGCCGCGAGCCATTGACGGCTATATCGGCAGCACTCAAGAGCCTAAGCCCATATCGGCGGGCCAGCCAATGCCAGATGCTAAGGCTTTTCCTCATCTCCAGGAACCCCTTGCTATAGGCAAGCCTGGTGAGCGCAACCAGCAATGTATTGCTCAGCTATTAAACCGCAGCTTCTTCATCCTGTCACTTGGCAGCAGCTCAGGACATTTCTGCCTATCGGCTTCTAGCTTCTGTTGTTGGTGCCAAAGTCAGGGATACAGCACCAGAGGGAAAACTTATTTTGATAAGAGCTTTACTGGCGGGGTGGTGTGGGTTTTGCCCAAACACGCCGTACATTCCAGCAGGTGCCAACTCTAGAAAAGGATGGCTTTAAAGTTAAACTTTTTCCGGAATCGAGTGCAATTGGATTACAAGTGCGAGGAAATAAATTCTATACCTACAAGCACCATACACCTG
>NZ_JANSJB010000079.1:0-8709 GCF_047462355.1 Synechococcus sp. H55.9
CTCCCTCTGGGAGAGGGGCTGGGGGTGAGGGCTGCTCCCTCTGGGAGAGGGGCTGGGGGTGAGGGCTGGGAGAGGGGCTGGGGGTGAGGGCAGCGACGCGGAGCGCTTGGGCTGGCGGCAAAGTATCTTAATCTTGTTGGAAACGACTATATCTCCCCGTCCGAGCCTGCCACTTGGGGGGCAAGGCTGGAAAATGCTAGAATCGACAAGCCTAAACTGCTGGTGTAGCTCAGTTGGTAGAGCACTCGACTTGTAATCGAGCGGTCGTCAGTTCGAGTCTGACCATCAGCTTTCTTGGCCGCTGTAGGGCTTGACTCTGCCATGTCTGTCCTCTCGCTGAAGCGGAACTCAGCTTCTACACTGGTGGTTAGATGGCTGCAGCGGGATCCCTGCTTGGTTGGGCCTATCCACTCAGCCGCTTGGGTTGTTCTCCTGAATTCTTGCTTGGATGTCTATGTCCGGTCTCCCAGCCGCCACGATTCGTCGATTGCAAAAGTTGCCCCAGGTGCCCTCGGTGTGGGAAGGGGATCGCCACACCCTCTTGGGATTGCCGCCCCTGGGATCGCAAACGGAAGGGGAGTGCATCCTGTGGGTGGATGGCATCCAGGGAGTGGTACGGGCCATGGAAGTGGTGCCCGCTGGCTCGGGTGTTGAGCCGATGGTGCGAACCTTGATCATGGCTATGGAGCAGCCCCATGCTGCTTCGCCCGCTCGTCCCCAAAAGATCGTCGTGCGGGATCGAGAGGTGCAGTTTTTCTTGCGCGGCATTCTGCACGAGCTGGACATCAAGGTGGAATGCCAGCCGGCATTGCCCTTGATCGACGAGATCCTGCAGAGCTTTCAAGAGGCCAACGGGCGGATCCCTCCCCCGCTGCCAGAAAACTATGCTGAGCTGCTGGCCGGCAGAGCCCTCACCCTCTGGCGAGATGCTCCCTGGAATTACCTAGAGGATCACCAAATCTTAGCGCTCGACCTCAACCACTGGGATATCCAAACCCTTTACGTCTCGGTGATGGGGCGATTGGGCATGGAGTATGGGGTGCTTTTTTATCGCTCGCTGCCTTCCCTCAAACAGTTTCGCCAGGATGCGGGGCAGCCGGATACTCCCGAAGAGATGGAAGAGGCCTTCCTCAGGCAAGATTGTCTCTATCTCACCTTTCAAGCTCGCCATCCTGAGCTCAACGAACTGCCAGACCTGGACTTGGCAGAGTTGGATCCCGATGAAATTGAGCCGAACTTCGGCACCATTCACCCTCTGGAAGGCTTGCGCGTGACTTTGCAGGAGGATGAGGCGGCGGTCTTGGCGGTGGCCCTGGAAGCCTTGCATCGCTTCTTCAAGCAGTACCACCGCAGGCTGGAAGAGGACTTTCAACCCTATCAGGGTCGGTACCGCATTCCCAACCCCCAGGCGGAAGGGGAAACCCTCTCGGTGCAAGTGCGCACCTTGCCAGACTTGGCTGCAGAGCTTCTGGAGCTGGAAGGAGACGAAGAGGAGGAGGAGCACACCCAAACCCTGCTGCGGGATGATTTGGTGCCTGAGGGTGCCCAACTGGGCCTGGGGGTGTTGCCGTGGACAACGGTGGAAATGCTGCGTCGCACGGGGCAGTGGCATCCACTCCCGCAAAGCAAGCTGGTGCAAAGGGGAGAAGGGCTGCCGGTGGTGATCGTGCGCACTTCCCGCTCCAAAGCGAAGCAGTTGATCGAGAATTTGCGTGGAGAAGGCGGGCCCCAGGGCGTTTGTTTCAACACAGGGGTAGATCCCTTCGATGGCGATCGCTACGACCTGGAAATTGTGCAAACGGGCAATCGCGACCTGCACCTGTTCGGGGAGTTTCCCGAAGATGATCCCGTTCACTCCATGGCCCGCAAGCGCTGGGAACGGTGGTGCCGGGCGACGGGTGGCTATTGCGGCTTGGTGGTGGCGATGGGGGTGAATTCTGTGACTCCAGAGCTGCAAGTGCGCCACATTCTGGCCCTATTTGAGATGCAGGCGCTCAACCCGACGGGATTGGGGCTGGGGCCGATGGTGCGCATCGGCCGGCAGTTGCATTTGCCTTGACTGGCCAGAGGTTGTTCAAATTAAGGATCCCAACAGGCTGGAAGCTGCTCAAAAGAGGCAAGATAATGCAGCTAAGGGATCCCAAGACAACAGAGGCACTGCAGATGACTCCTGTTGAGCGTGCCCGCTGGCTGAAAGCGCAGACGTTGTTTCAAAGCCTGACGTCGGAGAGCTTGTATCCTCTGGCAGAGCAAATGCAAGATCATCCCTTTGGCCAGGGAGAGGTTTTGGCAGAGGCGGGAACCACCCCGGCTGGGATCCAGATTTTGCTGGAGGGACGCTGGGAAGAGCGGGATCCCCATTCCGGGGAGGTTCTCAACCTGCTGCCTGGCGCGGTGGCTCATCTGGGGGAAGTCCTGGCGGAGCAGCCCCTGCGGCGGGATCTGGTGGCCGTTTCCGCCGGGATCCGGGGTTGGATCCCGGCTGCGGTGGTGCGCCGTTGGCTGGCAGAGCACTCGGGGCAATTGGCCGAGGCGCTGGCCCAGGCTCAAGATCGCCTCAGCTATGAGCAGGAGCGGCAAGTGGCTTTGCGCCCCTACTTGGTGCCGAAGGTGGAGCGGGGGATCGTCGGCTCCAGCCGCTACGCGGTGCGCCTGCGGCAGCAGATCAAAGAGGCAGCCCAGAGCGGCAAGCCGGTGTTGATCTTCGGGGAGCCGGGCCTGGAAAAAGACAACGTCGCCGCCCTGATCCATTTTGGATCCCCGCGGCGGCGCCAGCCCATGATCAAGGTGGATTGCAGCGCCCTGCAGGCCAGTGGGGCGGATCTGTTCGGGCGGACGGGGGGCAAGCCGGGGTTGCTGGAGTGGCTGGGAGAGGGCACGCTGCTGTTGAACAACCTGCACGAGCTGCCCGCCGAGCTGATGCCCAAGTTGCTGCGCCTGCTGGAGACGGGATCCTACACCCCTGTGCAGCGGGGGGAAGGGGAGCCGGGAGAGGAGCGCCCCTGTCGCTGTCGTCTGCTGATGGTGTCAGAACGGCCCATCCCCGCCCTTGACCCTTGGGCGATGGCCATCAAAGTGCCGCCGCTGCGGGTGCGCAAGGCCGATATCAAAGCCATGGCCGACTATTTTCTCAGCCTCTACAGCCGCCGGCGCGGGATCCCCAAGCCCAAGCTCTCGCCGGAGGCGCTGCGCCGCTTGCAGAGCTACGACTTTCCCGGCAACTCGCGGGAGCTGCGCAGCCTGGTCGAGCGGGCGGCAGTGCAGGCCGCGGGGGCGAGCGTGCTGGGGGAAGAGGTGTTTTGGGCTTCCCAGCCTCGGGGCAAGCGGTTTCGCCTCAACCTGCTCAACGTCTATCCCCGCTTGCGTCGCCTGCTGCGCAGCCCTTGGTGGCCGGATCGCCTCAACTACGGCCTGGTGTTGCCCCTCTATACCCTGGTGGTGTTTCTCCTCTTTTGGGGGCCTCAGGATCGGGCCCACAATGTGGGGTTGAATCTTTTCTGGGCCTGGTGGTGGCCGCTGGTGCTGCTGGTGTTTCCCTTCTTGGGACGGGTGTGGTGTGCCGTCTGTCCTTTCATGATCTATGGGGAGTTGATCCAGAGGCTGTCGTTATGGCTTTGGCCGCGGCAGTTGCAGAAATGGCCGCGACAGCCGGCGGAGCGCTGGGGCGGCTGGGTGCTGTTTGCCGGGTTTGCGTTGATTTTCCTGTGGGAGGAGATCTGGGATCTGCCCAATACGGCTTACCTGTCGGGGTGGCTGCTGCTGCTGATTACTGGTGGAGCGGTGGCCTGCTCACTGGTGTTTGAGCGGCGGTTTTGGTGCCGCTACCTCTGCCCGATTGGGGGCATGAACGGCCTTTATGCCAAGCTCTCGATGACGGAGCTGCGGGCGCAGCAGGGCACCTGTTCGGCAGAATGCACCACCTACCAGTGCTACAAAGGAGGGCCCGAGAAGGGGGAAGGCATGGCGACGGGAGGCTGTCCCCTCTACTCCCATCCGGCGCAACTGCAAGACAACAAAGATTGCGTCCTTTGTATGACTTGCCTCAAAGCCTGTCCCCATCGCTCGGTGGAGTTCAACCTGCGCCCACCTGGGATCGAGCTGTGGACTACCCATACGCCGCGCGCTGCCGAAATTGCTTTGCTGCTGTTGTTGCTGGGAGGCATCTACCTACACTGTCTGCCGCGGTTGGCAGAACAGATGGCCCAATGGGGTCTGAGCTGGGATCTACGGCAGTTTTGGCCCCATCTGGGGGCCGCTTTGCTGGCTTTGGGGTTTCCCAGCTTGGTGCCTTTGGCAGCTTGGGGATTGGCTTGGTTGTGGCATCGGCTGGGCCGGGGGGCGCGACCCCGACCCTTTGCGGAGATGATCTACGGCTATCTGCCCTTGGTTTTGGGGGGAACGTTGGCTTTCTACTGGCCCCTGTTTTTAACGGAGGCGGGGCAGGTGCTGCCGGTAACCTGGGCAACTTTTTCCCAGACGGGATCTGCTCTTCCCGTGCTGTGGCAGGCGCACCCGGCGGTAGTTCAGTTTCTCCAGGGATCCACGCTGATCCTGGCAGTGCTTCTCTCTTGGGCCCTCACGGGCAAAATTGCCCGCCAGAGCTTGCAGTGGCCCTACCATCTGGGCGCTCTGGGGTTGGGGGTGAGCTTGTGGCAGGTGCTGGGGATTTGATAGTCGAGATCCCAGACCTCGGGCTGTGGAAATCCTGTGGGATCATGAAGAAGTCTCCTACTCTAGGAAAGGGGCCACTTTCTCCATGCCTTCTCCTTTTTCTGTCCCCTCTTACCCGGTTCACATCCACGACCGCCAACGGGACACCCACTATCTGATCCAGGTACCGGCGAATCAATACATCTTGGCCAGTGCCGAGGCCCAAGGGATCCAACTGCCCTTTGCTTGCCGCAACGGCGCCTGTACCACCTGCGCGGTGCGAGTGCGTCGGGGATCTCTGTACCAGCCGGAGGCGATGGGCCTCTCGCGCGAGCTGAAGGAGCAGGGGTATGGGCTGCTGTGTGTGGGCTATGCCCGTTCGGAGCTCTGGGTGGAAACCCAAGATGAAGATGAGGTGTATGAGCTGCAATTTGGGCGCTACTTCGGCCAGGGACGGGTCAGGCCGGGGATCCCCCTTGAGGATGAATGATGTTTTTTTCTGCACCGGTTGTGTCTCAAGAGTTGCCGCCGCATCCCTTGCCCTCTCGGCCGCGGGGCTGGCTGCTGGGGGCGGCGGCGCTGCTCCCGGTGAATTTGGCCCCCAGCTTGCTGTTGGCTTTGGTGGGGACAATCCAGGGCTATACCTGCTGCGGTAAAAGGATCCTTCGCGATCCTCTATTTGGGCTGGCAGCTCTCCTGAGCTTGGCTGCGGTGGGCGTGGCCTTTGTGGGTGAGGATTGGCGGCTGAGCCTGCCGGGGATGTTCAACTACTGGCCTTTTTTGTTGATGCTGCCGGCCTTTGCAGCGGTGCTGGCCGATTGTGGTTCTCCTGGGGGCCGTCGTCGTTTGGCCCAGGTGCTGGTTCTGGGCAGCGGGCTGATGCTGCTTCTGGGCTGGGGAGAGGTGCTGTGGGGGTGGCAGGGGCATCTCGTTTTGGGGCCGCTTTGGATCACGGGGGTGGCCGGAGGCGAGCGACCGGCGGCAGCTTTTACCTCTCCCAATATCTTGGCCGTTTACTTGGTGATCCATCTCTGCTTGGCGGCGGGGCTGGGGTGGGAAGGGGTGGGACGATCCTGGCTGGGAAGAGCAGGGCTGGGGGCGATGCTGGGGCTGGGATCCCTGCTGCTGCTGCTGACGGCCTCTCGCAACGGCTGGGGAGTGGGGGGGCTGGCGCTGGTGATAGGGTTGGCGCTGCGGCGCTGTTGGTGGGGAATCGGGCTCTTGAGCGGCTTGGGGTTGGCCAGCTTGGCCGCCGCTTGGGATTGGCCGGGCTGGCGGGCCGTTGTGCCCCGATTGATTTGGAGCCGTCTGGCAGACACCTTCGATCCTCAAGCCCTCTATTTTAGTTCCACCGCCAACCGCTTGGATGCCTGGCATTTTGCCCTGCAGATGGCACGGGAGCGACCCTTGACCGGCTGGGGCTGGCAGAGCTTTGCCGCTCTTTACAATGCTCAGGATCCGCCGGAGCTGCTGGGCCACTGCCACAATTTGTACCTACATCTGGCGGCTGAGGGCGGGATCCCGCTGCTGCTGGGCCATCTGATCCTGTGGGGCTGGATTTTGGCGCGGGGGTGGCAAGCCTGGCGGCGCTCTCAAGAAAGTGTCCTGTTGGGGATGCTGCTGGCTTTGACAGCGTTTTTTGTCTCAGGGCTTTTGGATGTGGTGATGTTGGATGGCCGCGTGCACCTGTTGATAACGTTGCTCTTGGGGGCCGTTTGGGGAGCCGGCCTTGAGCAGCAAGACGACCCCGTCGCCGGCAAAGAGCAAGCCCAGAGGAGCCACTACTGAATGCTGCCGTGGAATATCCCTTGGCCGGCAATGAGTCCAGAATCCATCACGCCGACGGTTTGCAACGCGGAAGCCAGCTACAGTCAAGGGGGAGTTTAGGGGATCTTTGCGGTGAACCTGTACCGAGATGTGGTGTGGCCTTTGCTTTTTTCTGGACTGAGAGCCGATCCAGAAACGGTCAAGGTGGGGCTGTTGCGTGCCCTCCATTGGATCGACACTACCCAGGCCACCGGGATCCTGTCGGCTCTGGAGCGACTGTTTTGCTACCGGGATCCCCGGCTCTCGGTGTCACTATGGGGCCTCACCTTTCCCAATCCCCTTGGCTTGGCTGCGGGCTTTGACAAAGATGGCCTGGCTCTGGCCGTCTGGCCCAGCTTGGGATTTGGCTTTGTGGAGGTGGGCACCGTCACTCCTGGGCCGCAGCCGGGCAACCCCAAACCGCGCCTGTTTCAACTGCCCCAAGATCGTGCCGCTCTCAATCGTATGGGCTTTAACAACCAGGGGGCAGCGGCTCTGGCTGAACGGCTGCGCCGGTTGCGTCGGCGTCCTATTCCCATCGGGATTAACCTGGGCAAAGCCAAAATCACCCCCCTAGAAGAAGCGGCTGCCGATTACCTGGCCAGCTTCCGGCTACTCCAGGAGCTGGGGGACTACTTCGTGGTCAACGTCAGTTCCCCCAACACCCCAGGCCTGCGATCCCTGCAGGCTGCTGAGCAACTGGAGCCCATCCTGTCTGCCTTACAGCAGGAAAATCAGGGGCGAAAACCTCTTTTGGTGAAGATCTCCCCCGACTTGGACTGGCCTGAAATCGACAGCCTCCTGGAACTGGCCCAAACCTATGCACTGGCCGGGATTGTGGCCACCAACACCACGCTGCGCCGCGACAACCTGAAAACCCGTTTTCTACCTGGCCACGGCATCTCAGAACCCAGGCTAATTCTGGCAGAAGCCGGCGGGATCAGCGGTGCCCCCCTGCGGGAGCGTTCCACCCAAGTCATTCGCTACATCCACCGCTCCACCCAAGGAAAATTGCCCATCATCGGAGTGGGGGGCATCTTCACCTTGGCCGATGCTGTGGAGAAGCTGGAAGCCGGAGCCAGCCTGCTGCAAGTCTATACCGGCTGGGTTTACGAAGGGCCGGGTATGGTGCCACAACTGCTCCGAGGCCTGGCCAGCTCTTCTCCGCCCCGCCCTGATGTTACACTTCCCTCGCAGAATACCGCCATGGGTCAGATCCAGGCGTAAGATCGTTAGGGATCCCTGAGGAAGCTCGCCGGTGAACCTGCTGCAACACCTGTTCAAGACCCCCCATCCAGTTATTGGGGTGGTTCATCTGTTGCCGCTGCCCACCTCCCCCCGTTGGGGAGGGGACTTGGAGTGGGTGATCGCTCAGGCAGAACAGGCTGCCACGGCCTTGGCGGCAGGCGGGGTGGACGGGATCCTCGTCGAGAACTTTTACGATGCCCCTTTTGCCAAGGAGCGGGTAGACGCGGCGGTGGTGAGCGCCATGACCGTGGTTGTCCAGCGGATCAAGATGCTGGTCTCCCTGCCCATCGGGATCAACGTCTTGCGCAACGATGGCTACAGTGCTCTGGCCATCGCCGCTAGCGTGGGAGCGCAGTTTATCCGGGTGAATGTGCTCTGCGGGGCGATGATAACCGACCAAGGCATTATTGAGGGGAATGCCCACCGCCTGCTGCGCTATCGCCGCGAGTTGGGGGCCGACATCAAGATTTTCGCCGATGTGCTGGTGAAACACGCTCAGCCCCTGAGTCCCATCCGTCTGGATGCAGCCATCGCCGACACGGTGGAGCGCGGCCTGGCCGATGCCATCATTCTCTCCGGCTGGGCCACCGGCAAGCCACCCCTTCTGGAGGAGCTGGAGCTGGCCCGCCAGGTTGCCCCTCAGGTACCCCTGTTGATTGGCTCAGGGGCCACCGCCGAAAACATCGGCACCCTCATCCGCCATGCGGATGGCGTGATTGTGGCCAGTTCTCTGAAACGGCCGGCCCGTTCCGCCGGCATGCCGGTGCGCTGTGCGGATCCCTTTCCCCTCATTGACCCCATCCGGGTGCGGCAGTTTGTGGAAGCATTGCACCTTGGCCTGGGCGAACAGCCCGCCAATCCGGCTTGCCTGGCCACTCCCAGCTCTAGCTGCAGCTAGACCTCGGGGATAGAATTGGCATTACTTCGCCGTATCAGGGTTTCTCCTCATGTTGTCGGCTGAACTCGAAGGCTGGCAGCCTTCCCCCAGCTTGGTTTCCGCTCCCG
>NZ_JANSJB010000079.1:8809-12691 GCF_047462355.1 Synechococcus sp. H55.9
CGTATCAGGGTTTCTCCTCATGTTGTCGGCTGAACTCGAAGGCTGGCAGCCTTCCCCCAGCTTGGTTTCCGCTCCCGTTGGCGGGACGGAGTCCTTACCCTTGCCAGAAGTTTCGTGGAGCCACGTGCCGGCTCAGGTTCCCTGCATTTGGGTCATCGACGATGACCCGGTGAGCCGTCGCTACATCGGCAAAGTCCTCAGAAGCTCCAACTACCGGGTGGAAAGCTGGGAAAGCGGCCAGTTAGCCTGGGAGCACCTGCAGACCCTGGATGAAAGCGAATGGCCGGATTTGATCATCTGCGACTGGGTCATGCCGGGTTTGTCTGGAGTAGAGTTCTGTCGCCGTCTGAAGAACTCCGCTGCCGGCCAGTTTGTCTACTTCCTTTTGCTCACCGCCCGCTCCGAAGTTGAGGATCGGGTGCAGGGGCTGGATGCAGGGGCGGACGAGTTTATCGTTAAGCCGGTCGAGGCTGAGGAGCTGCGGGCCCGGGTACGGGCGGGGCTGCGCCTGCAGCGGCTCACCCGAGCTTTGGCCCAGGCCAACCGGCAACTGCGGGCCCGCAACGAGCTGTTGGAGTCTCTGTCTTTGACGGATCCCTTGACCGGAGCCTTGAACCGCCGCGCTCTCGACCAGGCGTTGCCCCATTTGCTCAAGCAGGTGGGGCCCCGTGGGCAAGCCCGCTATCGCTATCTCTGCCTGCTGATGATGGATGTGGATTACTTCAAGCAGGTCAACGACACCTACGGCCACTTCATCGGCGACTGCGTGTTGCAGGCCCTTGTTGGGCGGCTGCACAATCAACTGCGTCCCTCCAGCCTGCTCTACCGCTACGGCGGCGAAGAATTTGTCTGCGTCACCCCTGGGCTCAACCCCGCCCACTGCCACCGCTACGCCGAGTCTCTGCGCCGGGCCATCGCCAGCCGGCCAATTGACGTTTCGCCCAAACGCAGCCTGCCTGTCACCATTAGCATTGGCGGGATCGTTATCAGCGAAGATGACCCCTTAGATCCAGAAGCTGCTCTCCAGCGAGCGGACGAGGCCCTCTACCAGGCCAAGCAAGCCGGGCGAAACTGTGTACGCCTCTTCCTGCCATCGCTCCTGGAGAACTACTGTCCTCCGCCGGACTCGAGAGGGTAGCCGGAAGCTGCCGCCAAGGCTTCCAGCGAGCGCAGCCCCACGTAGGTGCGGCCGTTGATGATCCAGGTGGGATAGCTGGTGATCCCTGCTTCTGTGCATGCCTGGGCTTGGGGCGTACCGGGACCGTTGGGGGAGCACTCCACGTAGGGCACTTGGGCAAAGGCCGACCCAAACAGCTCTTTCTGCTCCTGACAATGGGGGCACCAGTAGGCCCCGTACATGGTGCCGCCGATCTGCCGCAGGTGGGCCGCCAACCCTGCCGCCAGGGGGCTGGGGGGAGGAACTTGGTTGGCATACACCCCAATGGTGGTCACCAAGGTGAGAAAGCTCACGAGAATGTAGCTGAAGGCCAGCTTGCCCCCATCCAGCCAGCGGTGGCCCAGCAGGGTTACCGCCCACAGGCTGGCCACCAAGACTATGGCGGTGGTGCAATACAGACAAAATTGCCGCAGCACCCCCACCATCAGGTAGAGCATGTACATTTCAAAGGCGGTCATGGCGGAAACCAGACCAAACAGGGCCGGCCAGCGCCACCGCTTCACCAGCGGGATCCCATCCGGCAGCACCGCCAGCGCCAAGACCCCCAAAAAGCCCAGCAGGCCAACTGTTGCCGTCGGGATCCCCAAAAACTCTGCCCAACGGCTGGAGAGCACCAGGTCGCACCCCCCATCCCCTGTGCAGAAAGCGGCAGGCTGATCGGTCAGCTTGGTGTAGGTGAGGTAGGCCGTCAACAGGGATCCCAGGCTGGCCAAGATCGCCAAGATCAGACGGGCATGGCGCTGCAGCCAGGTCTCTTCTTGGGCTTTGAGTTTGAGATAAGAGGCCATGGGGGGGTCAGCAGTTGGACATCCCCGATTATAGTGGGGCGGAGCGGGTCTCGTCCCTGGGCTCCGAGGCAGAAGCGCTGCTCGAGCGCCGCACTTGGGCGGCAAACCTGTCTCCCAGCGGCTCCAGCTCCCAAAAAGATCCCATCTTGGAGTCGGAGATGGGCCGGTCGCAGATCCCCCAGCGGCGACGAAAGTAACGGGCCAGATCTTTTTCGGCCAGAGCCAGATACACTGGCCGGCCATGAGGGCAGGTGTGGGGATTGGCGGTGCGCTGCCAGGCCTCCAGCAACTGTTGCATCTGCTCCAGGGTCAGAGGGATCCCGTTGCGCAGGGCGCCGCGACAGGCCACCGCCACTTGAGCTGATTCGAGGTCAGCACAGCGGCTCAATTCTCGCAGGGATCCCTGAATCTCCTTGGGGTCTTCCGACCACAGGGCCAGAGGCACGCGGCGCACCAGATAGGTGTTGGGGCCAAAGGGCTCCAGCTCCAGACCCAATTGCTCCATTGCTTGGGAGGATAATCCCTCCAGCATGACCGGCGTCTCCAGCTCCACCGGCTGCCAATGCTGTTGGATGTACTCGTAGCGCACCCGCTCGTGGGCCAGGTGCTGCTCCACCAGCCACAGCCCCTGAGGGTGTTCCGCCAAAATGTAAATCCGGTGCAGTTGGGCCAGGGCCTTCAGAGGCGGCAGGGAGCAACCGGCAGCGGGGAGAGCCGGACTTTGCAGGGAGGAAACCCTGTAGATCGACTTGGCCTCGCTGGCGCGGATGAGATGCACAGAGCGGCGGCTGGCTTGCCCGGATCCCGATTGCAGAAGAGCGTGTAGGTGTTGGCGCAACTGCTCCTGTCGGATCTCCGGATCCCGTAGATAGAGCTCACTCTTGGCAGGATGGCGATTCCAGTCCACCTGCTCAGGTGGCAGGCGCAGATGTACCACCACTAGAGGATGGCGGTGGCGGGGCAAGGCGTGCTGAAAGACTGACTGGATCACCCGTTGCCAGTCTGGCATCTGCACAAATCGCCCGTTGACGGCCAGGCGGATCCAATCGGGGCGGGGGCGATGCAGACGATCCGGTAGGCCCAGCACCACTTCCCAATCGCTATCCCCCTCCTGGATCCGCTGATAGCGCAGATCCGAAAGATCCAACTGCGGCAACACCTGCAGCAGCAGATCTTGCAGAGATGTTCCCGGCCAGAGGCTGAGCAGCAGTTGTCCCTCCCGATGCACCTGCCAACTGACCCAAGGATGGGCCAAAGCCGCATTCTGCACCAGGGTTAGAAGCGGGGCAATAGGGGGCACACCTCGACGGCGCAGAGGCCAGTCGGCAAACAAATCCGCCACCGTCACCACCGTTCCCAAGGCAGTGGCCGCCGGCTGCTGGTGGGCCAGCTCCCCCTGTCGGTTGTAGGCGGCCAGCCAGCCGTGGGCATCGTCAGCATGGCGGGTCTGAATGGTCAAGGATCCCAAGCGGGCCAGGCTGTGCAGCGCTTCCCCACGAAATCCCAGGCTGCAACCGTCCAACTTGCTGGTGGTGTGGCGGCGAGCCACCTGCTCCAGCTCCGAACCTGGGATCCCTTGCCCATTATCGGCCACCCGCACCTGCCAGCGACTGGGCCAAATCTCCACCTGAATGCGGGTGGCCTGAGCATCGAGGGCATTTTCCAGCAATTCCCGCAGAGCAGCCCCCAGCGAGTCGATCACCTCTCCCGCCGCCATTTGGGCGATCCGCTCTGGGTTCAGGGGCTGGATTTTGGACATGGAGTGAGTTGAGAAAGCAGACCCTCTTCCTGCCAGCCTGTCGCCGAAAGGCCAACAGCGTCGAGCTTTAGCTTAGCTCTCTCTCTGTTGCCGGTGGACAGCGCCTTGCTAATAATTTTCATTAACTTCAAGGGCCCTCTCAGGCAAAGGGAAGGATT
>NZ_JANSJB010000080.1:0-11128 GCF_047462355.1 Synechococcus sp. H55.9
GCAGCCCGCCGACGCGGTAGGCTGGATGGCAGTGAGCCCCTTGCTTTGTTGCCGCAATCGACGCTTCTCTCCTCTTGCCGTCATGGCTCTGCAACTCGAACCTGCCAGCCCGCCAGAAGTGGCCGTCTATCAGCCCTATTACGCCGTTGCCCGCCGACAGTACTTAGCCCTGGCGGTGGGCCTCTACAAAAGAGGCAACCTGGAGGGGCAAAGGGCTATTGAGGGGGCGGATCCCGTCCGCTTCTTGGCCAGTTGGCACATGTCCCCGCTACCTTCAGATTTAACGGTGGTTCAGGTGATCTTCGCTCAAGATGCCGAGCTCACCTATCAGCTTTCCATTGCCAACTACGAGTTTGTGGACTATCTCATCGATGTGGTGACCCTGATGCAGCGGGGGCAGCCGCCGGATTTCTCCACCGCCTTTTACAAAAAGCTGATGCGCTATGAAGATTGACCGTTCGCGCCAGCAGGACGCAGTCCTTGGTTGCTTAGCCGCCATCACCCTCTACGACACCACGCTGCGGGATGGGGCGCAGCGGGAGGGGCTGTCGCTGTCGGTGCAAGACAAGATCCAGATCGCCAAGCTGCTGGATCGGCTGGGGATCCCGTTTATCGAGGGGGGCTGGCCGGGGGCCAATCCCAAGGATGTGCAGTTTTTCTGGCAACTGCGGGAAGAGCCTCTGGAGCAGGCGGAGCTGGTGGCCTTTTGCTCCACCCGCAAGCCGGGGCGGCGGGCGGCTGACGACCCCCTGCTGCAGGCCATCTTGGCAGCGGGCACCCGCTACGTGACGGTGTTCGGCAAGTCTTGGGATCTGCATGTGACTGAGGGGCTGGGCACCACCTTGGCCGAAAACCTGGCCATGATCCGGGATACCATCGCCTATTTGCGCTCCCAGGGGCGACGGGTGATCTACGATGCTGAGCACTGGTTTGACGCCTATCGCCACAACTCCGACTACGCCCTGCAAACCCTCGTGGCGGCGGCAGAAGCGGGGGCAGAGTGGCTGGTTCTCTGCGATACCAACGGCGGATCCCTGCCCCCCGAGATTGCCGCCATCACCGCAGCCGTCTTGGCCGAGTCCCATCACCTGGGGCATTTGCCCCTGGGGATCCACACCCACAACGATTCCGGCACTGCTGTGGCCAATGCCCTGGCGGCAGTCCAGGCGGGGGCGCGCATGGTGCAAGGCACCATCAACGGCTATGGGGAGCGCTGTGGCAACGCCGACCTGTGCAGCGTCATCCCCAACCTGCAACTAAAGCTGGGCTACCGCTGTCTGCCGGAAGGGAAGCTGCAACACCTGACGGAGATCTCCCGCGCCATCAGCGAGGTGGTCAACCTAGCTCCGGATGACCATGCCCCCTTTGTGGGCCGGTCGGCCTTTGCCCACAAGGGCGGGATCCACGTTAGCGCCGTCCAGAAAAACCCCCTCACCTACGAGCACATTGCCCCGGAGCAGGTGGGCAACTGCCGGCGCATCGTGGTTTCGGAACAAGCGGGGCTGAGCAATATCCTCAGCAAAGTGGCCGGCTTCGGGATCCGGCTGGACAAGTCAGATCCCCAAGCCCGCTTGATCCTAGAGCGGTTGAAGACCCTGGAGCTGCAGGGCTATCAGTTTGAGGCGGCTGAGGCCAGCTTTGAGCTGCTGGTGCGGGAGCTGTTAGGTCAGCGCTTGCATCCATTTGAGGTGCTTAGCTTTAATGTCAGCACCACTACCCGCTCCGACTGGAGCAGCAAAGACTGGGATCCCAGTGGTGAGGCGGGGGATGTGCAGTCCTTGGCGGCGGTGAAGATTGCGGTGCAAGGGCAGACGCGGGTAACGGCAGCGGAAGGCAATGGGCCGGTGGCGGCTTTGGATGGGGCGCTGCGCAAAGCCTTGCTGGAGTTCTACCCCCAACTGGAAGGGATTCACCTGGCCGACTACAAAGTGCGCATCTTGGATGGGCGGGCCGGCACCTCGGCAAAAACGCGGGTGCTGGTGGAGTTCAGCGATGGCCACCGCCGCTGGACCACGGTGGGAGTTTCCACCAACATCATCGAAGCCTCCTGCCGGGCCTTGGTGGAAGGCTTAGAGTATAGTCTCTTGACAGCACCTTGCCTTTCCCCAGCCTCTGCCCAGATGGCCTCGCCTTGAAGGGGGATCTTCAACCATCTCCCCTCTCCCTCTGGGAGAGGGGCTGGGGGTGAGGGCTGGGAGAGGGGCCGGGGGTGAGAGGCTGGCTCCAACTTGTGTGAAATCGCACAGCTCCCATGAGAATCATCGGCTTGACGGGCGGCATAGCCACCGGTAAATCCACAGTGGCCCGCATCTTGGAACGGCACGGGATCCCGGTGGCCGATGCGGATCAGATGGCCCGCCAGGCCTTGGCGGTGGGATCCCCCATCCGCGAGCGGGTGCTGCAGCGCTATGGCCAGGCCATCCGGGATCCCTCTGGAGAGCTGGATCGCCGCCAGTTAGGGCAGATTATCTTTGCCGATGCCGCCGAGCGGGCCTGGCTAGAAGCCCAGATCCACCCGTTTGTCAAAGCGCGGCTGCGGGAGTTTCTCCAGTCTCACGGAGCCTCTGCGCCGCAAGGGGTTGCAAATCCTCAAAAGGACGGCCCTCCCACCGTTTGCCTGATGATCCCGCTGCTGTTTGAGGCCCACATGGAAAACTGGGTCAGCGAGATCTGGGTGGTGACCTGTACCCCTGAGCAGCAGCGGCAGCGCCTGGCTCAGCGGGATCCCCTCCTGACACCGGCAGAAATTGAAGCTCGCCTGGCCAGCCAGTGGCCCCTGGAGGAAAAGGCCCGTCGCGCCCATGTAGTGCTGGACAATTCCGGATCCCTGGCGGAGCTGGAAGCCCAGGTGCAACAAGCGCTGGCTTCCCAGAAACCCCTGGCCTCGCCCCAGCAGGCTGGATAGAGTAGCGGATGGGGATGGTGGGTTGAGGAAGAGTCGATGCAAGAAACGATTTGCGGCGGCGAGCCTGTTGGCGATAGCAGGGCAGAGTCCTGGTGGGTGCAAGCGCTGGCGGCGCGGGAGCAGGAGATTCAGGCTTTGCGGGAGCGCAACCGCCTGCTGCAAAGCCAGATCGATCTTTTGGAGCTGCGCCAAGAAAAGCAACACCGACAGATTCGCAGCTATGAGGCCGAGATCGAGCAGCTCTACCAAGAAAAGCAGGTGTTGGAGCAGATGCTCCAAGAGCTGCCGGAGCTCTACCGGCGCAAGCTGCAGGCCCGCCTGCAGCCCATCCGCGAGCGCATCGCCGCCATTCAAGCAGAAAATCGCCAGCTCAAGAGGGAGCTGTACCAGCTCAGCTACCGCCTGCAGCACATAGATCAACTGGATGCCCCCCGCTGGAAGGTGCAATTGCCGCAGATGCCGCCCCTGCGCCGCCGGGATCCCAAGGCTTTGCTTGCCCAGGAAGCAGCATCTTCTTCAAGACTCGGTGTTGCTCCTGAGGGACACAGGGAGAAGCCAGAATAGGGGGAGCCCCCCTGGGATCGCCTCAGCATCGAGGGGTTGCGGCGGGGGCGCGCTTGCAAGGACTCCGTCCCGCTATTGCGACTGGAGATCTCCAAAAAATGGCCGCTGCCGGCAAGTACGAACCCCTTCATTTGAAATACCGCCCGCAGCGCTTTGCCGATGTGGTGGGCCAAGGGGCGGTGGTACAGACTTTGACCAATGCCATCCGGCAAAACCGGGTGGCGCCGGCCTACTTGTTCTGTGGGCCGCGCGGCACGGGCAAGACCTCCAGCGCCCGCATTTTGGCTAAGTCCCTAAATTGCGAGCAGGGGCCGACGCCGGATCCCTGTCAGGTGTGCAGCCAGTGCCGCGCCATCACCGCCGGCTCTTCTTTGGATGTGATTGAAATCGACGCCGCCAGCAATACCGGTGTGGACAACATCCGCGAGCTGATCGAGCGGGCCCAGTTTGCGCCGGTGAATAGCCGCTACAAGGTCTATGTCATCGACGAGTGCCACATGCTCAGCAATGCCGCCTTCAACGCTTTGCTGAAGACCCTAGAAGAGCCGCCCCCCCGCGTGGTGTTTGTGCTGGCCACCACCGACCCTCAGCGGGTTCTGCCCACCATCGTTTCCCGCTGTCAGCGCTTTGACTTTCGCCGCATTCCCCTCGACGACATGGTGGCCCACCTGGGCAAGATTGCCGCCCAGGAAGGGATCCCCATCACGGCAGAAGCCTTGCAGCTGGTGGCCCAACTGGCCCAGGGAGGGCTGCGGGACGCCGAGCGCCTGTTGGATCAGCTCAGCTTGCTGGAGGGATCCATCACCCCAGAAGCCGTGTGGGACTTGGTGGGCGGGATCCCGGAGCGGCAGCTTTTGGAGTTGACCGATGCCCTGCTGGCTCAGGATGTGCAAGCAGTGCTGGCCCAGACGCGGCAATTGCTGGAGCGGGGCAGAGAGCCGCTGGTGCTGCTGCAGAGCCTGGTGGCCTTTTACCGGGATCTGCTGCTGGCCAAGACGGCACCACAACAGCGACAGTTGGCGGCCGTAACGGATCCCACTTGGGCAGCCCTGCAGCAGCGGGCCCCTCGCTACTCGGTGGAGATGCTGCTGGCGGCCCAGAGCCATCTGCGCCAGTGCGAGCCGCAAATTCGCCAGGGCGGCCAGCCCCAGCTTTGGTTGGAAATTGCCCTGCTGGATCTGCTGGGCCAGCTTCGCCAGGGTGCCGTCCCGCTGCCATCGACAGAGGCCAAAGGCGGAAAGCCGCTCCCCGTTGCCGACCTATCCCCTGCTCTCTCTCCTGAAGCTGTTGTCGGCCCGTCTTCTGCTAGGGGCAACAGCAAGCCGGAGGTCTTGAAGAACCTCGATGGGAACGTTGCCCCCGCTGTCGTAGGAGAAAAGCAGCAGGCTGCAGCAGCGGTTGAAAAGCTCCCAACCCCTGCCTCTCGAGCAACGGGGGACTCCACACCGCCACCGACAGCAGGGCCAAGCCGAGGGGAGACTTCCCCGAAAAAAGCGCAAGATCCCGCCGCTTCCTCCGCCAGGCTCTTGCGGCCCCGCTGGGAGGAGTTCCTCAAGGGCCTTTCCCCAATTACCAAAGCCCTGCTGGGATCCGGGCATTTGCAGCAAGAGACTCTGGAAGAGATTACCCTTGCCTTTCCCAGCAAAGGCTTGGTGGACAAGGTGCGCAGCAAAGAAGCCGAACTGCGGTCGGTACTCCACCATCTGTTGCAGCGCCCTGTGCAGCTCAACTTGGTTGTGCAGCGCTCCGGCAGGCCGGAGGTTTCCAATCGCACCGGCGAAACCAAGTCCAAGAGCTCCGCCCCGCTGCCGCCCACAGCATTTCTCCCCCCCGATCCCGTTGCCGCGCCAGGGTTGCCAAGCGATAACACCAGCAGCCCTGCTTCCTCAACGGAGCCCATCCCGCCAAGTACCGGGCACCATCCCCCCTCTGACCCACCTTCGCCAGAGCCTGAGCGCAACGATCCCGTGGGGGGCGCTCAGGTGAACGGCTCAGCAACCAGCATTGCTTCTCTAGGTTATGCAGAGCACCGTCGGCAGTCCTATGAACTAACCCATGAGCTGGCGGAGATTGCCCGCCGTTTTGCCGACCATTTCAACGGCAGCCTGGTGGACTTGGAGGGGGTGTTGGGATCCGCGGCAGGGCTCTCCTCAATGGAGACTTTAGAAGCCGAGGGATCCCTCGACCTGCTCTCCGGTGAGATCTACGACCCGCCGACACCGGCAGAAGGGTCTGCTGCAGAGTTTCCCAATGCAGCAGCAAAGCCGTCTTTTCCGCTTGTCGATCGCCAAGCAGAAAGGGAATCCTTAAAGGAGGAGCTGCCTTTTTAAGGGCTATCTTAAGCTTGGTGAAGCGAGCCCCCCTCTGCCCATGTTGATCTTCCCCATCTCCCCGTTGATTCGCTACGCTTTGCAGGCCTTGTACTGGGGATTGAGCCTGCCCCTGCCCATCTTGCTGTCCCGGCAACAGGCAACACCGCTTGAGCTGGGATCCCTTTGGGCAACTCTGCTGCTGGGATGGGGAGTAGTCCTGGGATCCCTGAGCCAGCAGATCCAGTTGGATGAAAAGGGCATGCAGGCCACCTACCCAGGCTGGGTGCCACCTTTTGTGCGGCAGGAGTGGCAGATCCGGTGGGCTGATGTGGAACGCATTGAGCCCCGCTCCACCAGCCAAGGCGGTATGGTGTACTACTTAGTCACCCAAGCTGGGGAGCGCGTGCTTTTGCCGATGCGGGTGGCCGGGTTCCAGCGTCTGTTGGCCGAGGTTCAACGTCACACCCAACTGGAGATCGGCGGGCTGCGCCCTTACGTTCAGCCTTGGATGTACGGGCTGCTCGGATGCTTGGCTCTGCTTTTGTTGCTCTGGGATGGGATGGTCGCTGTCTGGGTCTGGGCAAATTCGACAGGAGCCTAGCACAACCCCCAGCTTTTAGTGGAAGGTCAGTTCAAGTGTGCTCAGAGCAGTTGCACTCCTCCCATCCCCGCCAGGACTTGCCCATGTCTGGGATCCCGATTGCCCCTTTTGTAGGCTCTGCCCCCCCTTTGGAGAGGCTGAGCCTTGAGCAGGTCAACCTGTCTGCTTCCGCCTTGGCGCTCCTGGATCATTGTCCTCGCCTGTTTCGCTATGTGTACCTGGAGCGGTTGATCTGGCCTGCTGCCAATGCTTCTGAGCACGAACTGGAGCAGAGGCGCGGGCAGCAGTTTCACCGCTTGGTCGAATGGCACAGCCGCGGTCGGCAGGTGGAGCCCCGCTTATCTGCTTTGGATGAGACAGTACGCCAGTGGTGGCAGGTGTTCTTGGCCAGTCCCCACGCTCATCCGCAGGGGCGGGTGTTGGCGGAATTGCCCCTCTGGCAGCGGATCGAGGGGTTTAAGCTGATGGCCCGCCTGGATCGGCTGGTGATTACCCCGGGATCCCTGCACATTGTCGATTGGAAGACGGAGCGGCAGCGCCCCCCCGATGAACAGTTGGCCCAGGACTGGCAGGTGCGCCTCTACCCCCTGCTGCTGTGTGGGGTGGCCGATCAACTGCCCCTGGAAGTCCCCTTCCAGCCGGAGCAGGTGCAACTGACCCTTTGGTATGTGCAACACCCGCAGCAGCCCTTCTACCGCCGCTACAGCGCCGCCGCCTACGAGCGGGATCTGGCCCACCTCAAAGCCACCCTGGCCCGCCTGCGGCAACTGGAGGCGCAGAACTTTCCCGGGATCCCCTACGGTGAACGCTGTGCCAGTTGTCTGTTCTGCTCCCGCTGCCACGGGCTCATGCCGCAAGGGATCCCTGCCCAGGACCTCACAGATTGGGTCTGGCCCATGCAAGAGCCTACGCCGCCTGCGGAGACAGATTGGGAGAACGGTGTTCCGGCTTGAACCCATTCCAGACAAGTTCGACCAACCCAAGCGCTCCGCGCCGCCGACGCGACCACCCCCAGGCCCCTCACCCCCGGCCCCTCTCCCAGAGGGAGAGGGGTGGGAACATAGCAAGGAGCAGCTTCACTGCTATTGGAAATGGCCGTAGATGCAAAAGCACTCAGAGCAAGGCAGGTCGGGGCAGAATCGGTTTTGGCAACAGCCCATGCACACCTTTCACGGGAGTGTTTACCACCTGCGTGATGTGAAAGTGGCGTAGCGACACTATCTTTCATCCATCCTGTCTTGAAAAGCTGCAGACAGGGATCCCCATTTGCAAGGCTGAGTGTAGAACTTGCGCCCATGGCGCAAGAGACAGCTGCAATTTTCCCGGAGACTTGCATACTGGGTTAAAGGATGTTGTCGGCGCTGCCAACTGTGACTGCGGGTGTCCTCTCCACCACCGTCCGGGATCCCGACTGGGATGTGGAGCTCAAGGGGCTCCGCAAGCGCTTTGGCGACTTTGTGGCCCTCGACGGCATCGACTTGCAGATTCGGCGGGGCGAGTTTTTCGGCCTGTTGGGCCCTTCCGGCTGCGGCAAGACCACCCTGCTGCGCATCATCGCCGGCCTGGAGATGGCTGACCTCGGGGAAGTGGTGATCCGGGGGCGCCCGGTGGGCCACCTGCCCGCCCACAAGCGCAACGTCAACACCGTGTTTCAGAGCTACGCCCTTTTCCCCTTCCTGACCGTGGAGGAAAACGTCGCCTTTGGCCTGCGCAGGCGGGGGGTGCGAGGGGAGGCCCTGCACAAGCGGGTGGCCGCCGCCTTGGAGTTGGTGGAGATCGGGGATCTGGCCAAGCGCAAGCCCCAGGAGCTCTCCGGGGGGCAGCAGCAGCGGGTGGCCCTGGCCCGCGCCTTGGTCAATGAGCCAGAGGTGCTGCTATTGGATGAGCCGCTCTCGGCGTTGGATGCCAAGTTGCGCAAGCAGCTTCAGGTGCAGTTGTGCGAGCTGCAGCGGCGGCTGGGCATGACGTTTATTTTTGTTACCCACGACCAGGAGGAGGCGTTGGTTACCAGCGACCGGGTGGCGGTGATGCGGGCCGGACGCATTGAGCAAGTTGGCCCCATTGACGAGGTGTACGAGCGGCCGGCAACCGCCTTTGTGGCGGACTTTTTGGGGGCCAGCAACCTCATCGAAGGGATCGCCTGTGGCACCGACTGCGTGGATACGCCCCTAGGCAAGCTCAAGGTGCCCGGGATCCAGCCCAACTTGGAGCCGGTGCAGTTGGCCATCCGCCCAGAAAAGATTCAGCTTTCCCGTAGCGGCTGGGATCTGCTGCCCAACCAAGTGCCGGTGCGGGTGGAAAACCTCATCTACACCGGGGCGGAGAACCAGTACTTGCTGCAGACGGCCAATGGACAGCAGCTCAAGGCCACCGCCCTCAACACGGATATTGAGGAGGCGGGGTTTGAGATCGGCGAGGCGCTGGTGGCCCACCTGCCCCCCAAGAGCCTGGTGCGCCTGCGGCCGGATCCCCGGCAGGAGGATCCCCCATGCTGAGATGGCCAGGGATCCCTTCTTCTGGCCAGCGTGCCCAGGTGCGCGCCGGGGAATTGCTCTCCCCCTGGCAGGAGCTGCTGCGCAGCCTCATCTTTGCCGGGCCGGGGGTGCTATGGGTGGTGCTGTTTTTGGTGCTGCCGGGAGTGTTGCTGCTGGTTTGCAGCTTTCTCAGCCGCGGCCAGTTTGGCGAGGTGGGACTGCCTCTGACGCTGGCCAACTACCTGCGCATTCTCGGCTACGGCCCCCTGGGCTGGACGCCCATCTACTGGCAGATCTTGGGCCGCAGCCTGCTGGTGGCGGCCGTCACCACCTTCTTTTGTGTGCTCCTGGCCTATCCCCTGGCTTTCTTTATTGTCGCCCACCCGCCCCGACAGCGGGATCTATTGCTGACGCTGGTGGTGGTGCCGTTTTGGACGAACCTGGTGATTCGCACCTACGCCTGGATGGTGGTGTTGGCGCCAGAAGGGTGGCTGGCCCGCCTGGCCGCCTGGCTGGGCTGGATCCCGCCCCAGACGGCTCTCTACCCCAGTTGGCTGGCCGTGTACCTGGGCATGGTCTACACCTTTTTGCCTTACATGGCCTTGCCCCTGTACACAGCAGTGGAGCGCATCGACTGGCGCCTGGCGGAGGCGGCGCGGGATCTCTACGCCAACGGCTGGCAGGTCTTCTGGTGGGTGCTTTTTCCCCAAACGCTGCCGGGGCTGGCGGCGGGCTTGATTTTGGTGGCCATCCCAGCGCTGGGTATGTTCGTGGTACCGGACTTGCTGGGGGGCAGCAAGACCTTGTTGATCGGCAATGTCATCCAGATGCAGTTTGGCGCCAGCCTGGACTACCCCTTTGGAGCAGCCCTTAGCTTTTTGGTTACCGGCCTGAGCCTGGGCTTGCTCTATGCCTACAGCCGCTATGCTGGCAGCCGCGGCCTAGAAGAGCTGATCTGAGGCATTGCCATGAGCTTTCAGCAGGGCGGCCAGTTGCTTGCGCATCAGGATCCCGGGTTTGTCGGTAAACATATGCTGCTCGGCGCTGAGGTCGAGAGGGACATCGGGATCCGTAGTTTCCAGAATGGCCCTGTCTTCCAAAGTTACAGCCCGGTCGAAGCGGACTACCTCTGAGGCTGGAGCATCCGCTTCCGTGTCGTTGCGCAGGCAAAACTGCACCACTTGCGAGGCCCGGTCGTTGATGGGGGTGGGGATGTTGACGATAACATGGCTGCGGCCATTGGGGTAGCGGATGTGAAGGTGGTTGGTGAAGGGCAGGTACCAGGTGGAAGTGGTGGTGCGCTCGGTTTTGGCAAGGGGAATGCCCAGGTTTTTTTGTTGCAGCTCTGGGTTGGCCACACCGACCACCAGGCGGGTACGGATGCCGTAGTCCAGCTCCTCGATCTCGAAATGACTGGGTACCAGGTTGTCTAGGCTGCCAAAGGTGTTTTGATGCACAAAGCTGAAGTGGGCAGCATCGAACTCGTTCTCGCAGATGCGCAAACTGGCGCATTCCCAACGTTCGTAAAACTCGTGGATGAGCCGGTAGCTGGGATCCTCTGCCTCTGGAATGACCGGGATATCTCGCAGGGGTTGAGGATCCAAACAAACCCAGGCATAGCCGTAACGGGCCTGGCAGAGATAGGCGGGAATGCGGTAGCCCTCCGGAATGCGCGCGCGAGCCGGCAACTGCGGCACCTTGACGCAGGCACCTGTGCCATCAAACTCCCAGCCGTGGTAGGGGCAGCGAATGTGGCCATCGCAGACAATCCCCTTGGAGAGTTGGGCCGAACGATGACAGCAGCGGTCGGCAGCAGCTTGGGGCTGCCCGGCTTGATCCAACCAGAGGACGATCTTTTCTCCCAGCAGCTCAAAGGGTTGCGGGGCTCCCTGCTTCAGTAGGCTGAGGGGCATCACCGGGTACCAAAAGCGCCGAAAGACAGGATGCTGAGTAACCAACATGGCTGAAAATCCCCAGGGTGGGTGTGGGATCCTGGCTAGCAAATTGGCCGATTGGGTTCCGTAGCCTCTGCCACAATCCCGTTTGCGGATCCCCCAGCCGAAAAGAGGGAGTTGGGGTTGCTACCAAGCCTCTTCCCCAGGGATCCCGCTGCTCCGGGAAAATTAACTCTCGGGACTTCTGGTAGCTTGAGAATACCGGCTTTGCGTTCAACTCGAGGGATCCCTTGACCCAAACTCTGCCTTCTCAGGCTTCTGCCCAGCCCAAGTTCTCTGCCGTGTCTTCCCCCCCGGCTACTTGGGATGTGATTGTC